>NZ_MWIG01000001.1:0-23450 GCF_002156145.1 Streptomyces sp. NRRL B-24572
GAAGAACAGGTACCGCGCCCACTCCTCGTCGGTGAGGGCGGCGGGATCCTCGGGGTAGGGCACGTGCGCCTGGCCGCCGTAGTGGAACTCGGCCTCGTCGCGGGGCCCGCACCACGGGCAGGGGATGAGCAGCATGGTTCGGCTCCCTAGTGGGCCACCGCGGCCGCGCCGTGCTCGTCGACGAGCGCGCCGGTGGTGAAACGGTCGAGCGAGAAGGGGGCGTTCAGGGGGTGGGGGGCGTCGTGGGCGATGGTGTGGGCGTAGACCCAGCCGAGGCCCGGGGTGGCCTTGAAACCGCCCGTGCCCCACCCGCAGTTGAGATAGAGGTTGTCGACCGGGCTGAGGCCGACGATCGGCGAGGCGTCCGGGCTGACGTCGACGATGCCGCCCCAGGTGCGCAGCACGTGGGCGCGGGCGAAGACCGGGAAGAGTTCCAGGGCGGCGGACATCTGCTCTTCGATGATGTGGAAGGCGCCGCGCTGGGTGTAGGAGTTGTACGCGTCGATGCCGGCGCCCATCACCAGCTCGCCCTTGTGCGCCTGGCTCACGTACACGTGGACGGCGTTGGACATGACCACCGTGGGGTGGACCGGCTCCAGGAGTTCGGAGACCAGGGCCTGCAGCGGGTGGCTCTGGAGCGGGAGTTCGATGCCCGCCATGGCGGCGAGGACCGAGGTGTGGCCGGCGGAGCACAGGGCCACCTTGCCCGCGCCGATGGGACCGCGCGTGGTCTGGACGCCGACCACCCGGCCGCCGACCACGTCCAGTCCTGTGACCTCGCAGTTCTGGATGATGTCGATGCCGGCGGCGTCCGCGGAGCGGGCGAGGCCCCAGGCCACGTAGTCGTGCTTGGCGATGCCGGCGCGCGGCTGGTAGGTGCCGCCGAGGACCGGGTACCGCACGTCCGGGGAGGTGTTGACGATCGGGCAGACTTCCTTGACCTGCTCCGCGTCCAGCCACTCGGCGTCCACGCCGTTGAGCCGGTTCGCCTCCACCCGGCGCACGCTGTCGCGGACGTCCTGCAGGCTGTGGGCGAGGTTCAGCACGCCGCGCTGGGAGAAGAGGATCGGGTAGTCCAGCTCCTCCTCGAGGCCTTCCCACAGTTTGAGCGCGTGCTCGTAGATGCCGGCGCTCTCGTCCCACAGGTAGTTGGAGCGGATGATCGTGGTGTTGCGGGCCATGTTGCCGCCGCCCAGCCAGCCCTTCTCCAGGACCGCGACGTCGGTGATGCCGTGGTTCTTCGCCAGGTAGTGGGCGGTGGCCAGGCCGTGTCCGCCGCCGCCCACGATCACCACGTCGTAGGAGCGCTTGGGCTCGGGGTCGCGCCAGAGCCGGTCGGGGTGGTCGGGGAGGTCGGCGCCTGGGGTGCTGGGGCTCATCGGGCGTCTCCGTCTTCCGAAAGGTGCGGGTAGAGCGGGTACTTGGCCGCGAGCGTCTCGGTGCGGGCGCGCAGGGCGGCCGTGTCCGGTTCGGGTTGGAGGGCCAGTGCGATCACGTCGGCGACTTCGGCGAAGTCCTCCTCCGTGAAGCCTCGGGTGGCCAGTGCCGGCGTTCCGATGCGCAGGCCGGAGGTGACCATGGGCGGGCGCGGGTCGAAGGGGACGGCGTTGCGGTTGACGGTGATGCCGATCCCGTGCAGCAGGTCCTCGGCCCGCTTTCCGTCGAGTTCGGAGTCCCGCAGGTCGACGAGGACGAGGTGGACGTCCGTGCCGCCCGTCAGGACCTTCACTCCGGCCGCGGCCGCGTCGGGCCGGGTGAGGCGCTCGGCGAGGAGGCGGGCACCGGCCAGCGTACGGGCCTGGCGTTCGGCGAACTCGGGTGACGCCGCCACCTTGAAGGAGACCGCCTTCGCGGCGATGACGTGCTCCAGCGGGCCGCCCTGCATCCCGGGGAACACCGCCGAGTTGATCTTCTTGGCGAGGTCGGCGTCGTCGGTGAGGACGACTCCGCCGCGTGGACCGCCGAGCGTCTTGTGCGTCGTGGTGGTGACCACGTGCGCGTGCGGGACGGGGCTGGGGTGCAGTCCGGCGGCGACCAGGCCCGCGAAGTGCGCCATGTCGACCATGAGGAGGGCGCCGACCTCGTCGGCGATGCGCCGGAAGGCCGCGAAGTCCAGCTTCCTGGGGTACGCCGACCAGCCCGCGATGATCATCTTGGGCCGGTGTTCCTTGGCGAGCCGCTCGACCTCCTCCATGTCGACGAGGTGGTCGGTCTCGGAGACGTGGTACGGCACGACATCGAGCATCTTGCCGCTGTAGTTGATGCGCATGCCGTGGGTGAGGTGGCCGCCGTGCGCGAGGTCGAGGCCGAGGACGGTGTCGCCGGGCTGGAGGAGGGCGAAGAAGACGGCGGTGTTCGCTTGTGCGCCCGAGTGCGGCTGGACGTTGGCGAAGCCGGCCCCGAAGAGGGACTTGACGCGCTCGATGGCCAGGCGTTCGGTGACGTCCACGTGTTCGCAGCCGCCGTAGTAGCGGCGGCCGGGGTAGCCCTCGGCGTACTTGTTGGTCGCGACCGAGCCCTGGGCCTCCATCACGGCGGACGGCGCGAAGTTCTCGGAGGCGATCATCTCGAGGGTGGACTGCTGGCGGTGCAGTTCCGCGCGGAGGGCGGCGTGGACCTCGGGGTCCAGCTCGGCCAGGGAGGTGTTCAGCACGTTCGTGCGGTGTTCGCGTGCGGTCACCGGCGGTACCTCTTCCTCGCGATCAGCCACGGAGGCGGGACATGGTCGGGTCGAACAGCGGCTCCTCGGCGACGACCGCCTCGACGCGCCGGTCGAAGTAGCCGATGTGCAGGGTGGTGCCGGGGGTGGTGAGTTCCGTCGGGAGCCAGGCGTACGCGATGCCCTTGCCGATCGTGTAGCCGTAGGCGGCGCTGGTGACGTAGCCGACCGCGCGGTCGCCTTCGTAGACCGGCTCCTTGCCCAGGACGACCGACTGCGGGTCGTCGATGGTGAGGCAGGTCAGCTTGCGCCGTACGTCTTCCCTGCGGCGCTCCAGGGCCGCCTTGCCGATGAAGTCGCCCTTGTCGGGCTTGACGGCGAAGTCGACGCCTGCCTCGTGGGGATCGTGCTCGTAGGTCATGTCGGTGCCGAAGGAGCGGTAGCCCTTCTCCAGGCGGAGGCTGTTGAAGGCCCCGCGGCCGGCGACGACGCCGCCGAGCGGCTGGGCCGCCCGCCACAGGGTGTCCCACAGCTTCAGGCCCTGGTCGGCGGTGGTGTAGAGCTCCCAGCCGAGCTCGCCGACGTACGACAGTCGCATCGCGGTGACGGGCACCGAGCCGATGTACGCGCGCTTGGCGCGGAAGTACTTCAGGCCGTCGCCCGAGAAGTCCTCGTCCGTCAGGGGCTGCAGGACCTTGCGGGCCAGGGGGCCCCACAGACCGATGCAGCAGGTGCCGGCGGTGATGTCGCGCACCTGGACCGTGCCGTCGACGGGGAGGTGTCGGGTGAGCCAGTCGAGGTCCAGGTTGCCGTTGGCGCCGACCTGGAAGAGGTCGCGGGCCAGCCGGGCGACGGTGACGTCGCTGCGGATGCCGCCGCCGTGGTCCAGGAGCAGGGTGTACGTCACCGAGCCGACCGACTTGGCGACCTTGCCGGTGGTCAGTCCCTCCAGGAAGTCCGCGGCACCCGGGCCGCTGACCTCGAGTCGCTTGAGGGCCGTCATGTCGTACATCGCGACGGTCTCACGGGTGGCCTGTGCCTCGGCGCCGACGATGGGCGACCAGAACCGTGCGGCCCAGTCGTTCGGGGTGGGGATGGTGCGGCCTTCGACCAGCCCCGCGTTGGCCTCGTACCACTGGGGGCGTTCCCAGCCGCTCGCCTCCAGGAAGAACGCGCCGTGCTCCTGCTGGCGGGGGTGGAAGGGGCTCGTGCGGATCGGGCGCGGGTCCCCTGACGGCTGGAGGGGGTGGATGATGTCGTAGACCTCGACGAAGTTCCGGCAGTCGCGGGCCAGGACGTACTCCGGGGACAGCTGGTGCGGCTCGAAGCGGTTGACGTCGCACTCGTGCAGGTCGAAGGACGAGCAGTGGCCGTCGACGAGCCATTCGGCCATGGCGCGGCCCACGCCCGCGGAGTGGGTGACCCACACCGCCTCCGCCACCCAGAAGCCCTTGACGTCCCTTGACTCGCCGAGGAGCGGGAAGTTGTCGGTGGTGAAGGAGAACAGGCCGTTGATGCCCTCCTCGACCTTGGCCTCCGCCGTCGCGGGGAGCAGCGAGCGGGTCTCGGTCCAGGCGTCCTCGAAGTCCTCCTCGGTGAACTCGAGGACCGAGGGCATGTGGTCGGCCTCGTCGACGGAGAGGATGTCGTCGGCCGAGACGGGCATCGGGCGGTGGCCGTAGTAGCCGATGCCGATGCCGTCGAAGCGGTCGCGGTAGTAGAGGTCGGCGTCCTGGTGGCGCAGGATCGGTCGTACCGCCTCCTCCGTCTGGCCCGCGAGCGCCGGGACCGGGCCGGTCCAGGCGAGCTGGTGGGCGAGCGGGGTCAGCGGGAGGTTCATGCCGGCCATGCGGGCGATCTTCGGGCCCCAGATGCCGGCGCAGCACACCACGATGTCGGCGGCGATCTCGCCCTGGTCGGTGAGGACTCCGGTCACCCGGCCCTCGCTCTGCCGGATGTCGAGGACTTCGTGGCGGGCCAGGAAGGTGACGCCGCGTTCGGTGGCCCGGCGGATCTGCGCCTCGACGGCGAGGACGGCCTTGGCGATCCCGTCCGTCGGGATCAGGAGTCCGCCGAGGACCCTGTCCCGGTTCACCAGCGGATGCCGCTCGACGCACTCGTCGGCGCTCAGCACGCGGGCCTCGATGCCCCAGGCGGTGATCCAGCCGTGGCGGCGGTGCAGTTCCGCGAGGCGTTCGGGGGTGGTCGCCACTTCGAGGCCGCCGACCTGCAGGAAGCAGGGCTTGCCGTCGACGTCGAGGGAGCAGAACTTCTCGACGGTGTAGCGGGCCAGCTCGGTCATGGTCTTGGAGGAGTTCGTCTGGAAGACCAGGCCGGGGGCGTGCGACGTGGAGCCCCCGGTCGCGGGGAGGGGGCCCTGGTCGACCACGGTCACTTCGGTCCAGCCGCGCGCGGAGATCTCGTCCGCGAGCGCCGCTCCCACGACGCCCGCTCCGATGATCACCACTCGGGGTCCCGCCATCGCCGCACCTCCGGATTCGAAACCAGTCAAGTTGCTTGCTGCGCAACATGGTTCAGGTTGCGCAACTCAATGTGCCGCTCGCGGAGAGGGGTGTCAAGGGGTCGGTGACGCCGGCGAACAGCCCGGAATACGGCAATGCCCGGAGGGCGGCGCACACAGGTGCACACCGCCCGCCGGGCATCTCGGACCGTCTTCTCGACGTGGGCTACTTGAGCCAGGCGTCGACCTTGTCGCGGTTGGCCTCCACCCACTTCTTCGCCGCCGCCTCGGGCGACATCCTGTCCACCGCGATGTACTTGGCCACGGTGTTCTGGTCGTCGTTCGTCCACGTGAAGTTCTTCACCAGGCGGTAGGCCGGGCTGCCGGACTCCGCGAACTTCGTGCTGACGATCTTGTCGAGGTCGTACACGGGATAGTCGCAGGCGATCTTCGCCGCGTCGGCGTCACAGCCCGTCGTGTACGCGGGCAGATTCACCTTGACCAACGGCACCTCGGACAGGAACCACTGCGGCTCGTAGAAGTAGCCGATCACCCATTCCCTGTTCTTCTCGGCCTTCCGGAAGGACTGGATGAGCGCGGTCTCGCTGCCCGCGTACACCACCTTGAAGTCCAGCTTCAGATTCGTCACCAGCGCCGCGTCGTTGGTGACGTACGAGGGGTCGCCGTCAAGGAGCTGACCCTTGCCGCCCGACTCGGAGGTCCTGAACTCGGACGCGTACTTGTTCAGGTTCTTCCAGTCGGTGATGTCCGGGTGCGCCTTGGCCAGCCACGGCGGCACGTACCAGCCGATGATGCCCTTGTTGCCGGTCGAGCCGGCGCTCACGGCGGTCTTCTGCTGGGTGATGTACTTCTTCTTCAGATCGTCGTGGCCCCAGTTCTCCAGGACGGTGTCGACCTCGCCCGTCCCGAAGCCCTGCCAGGCGATCTCCTCCTTCAGGTCCTTCTTCTTGACCGTACAGCCGAGGTCTTTCTCCGCGACGTACGCGACGACCGCCGCGTCCGCCTCGTAGCCCACCCACGGGTTGACCGCGAGATTGAAGGTGCCGCACTTGCCCGGGCTGCCCGAACCCGCGGAGTCGACACCGACCTTCGCGCCGCCGCAGGCGGTGAGGGTCAGCCCGAGGACGGTCACGACGGCTGCGCCGGCCGTGCCGATTCCCCACTGTCGTACCTGTGCTGCCATGCTGGTGCTCCTTACGCGCTCGCGCGTCGCGCCGCTGCCTGGGTGATCCGGTCGAACATGACTCCGAGAAGGACGATCGCGAGTCCCGCCGCGAGCCCCTTCCCGTACAGCTGGCCCTGCGAGAATCCGGCCACCACGTCGTAGCCGAGGGCGCCCGCCCCCACCAGGCCGCCCACGACGACCATCGACAGCACGTAGATCAGGCCCTGGTTGGTGGCGAGCGTCAGGGCGCCGCGTGACATCGGCAGTTGAACCTTGGTGATGATCTGCCAGGTGTTGCACCCGGCGGACACGGCCGCCTCGACGGTGGTCCCGGGCACGGCCCGCACCCCGTCCGCGATGATCTTGATGGCGACCGGCACCGCGTAGACGACCGCGGCGACGATGGCCGTGAAGCGGGTCGCGCCGAACAGCGCCAGGAACGGCACGAGGTAGACGAACGGCGGCATGACCTGCGCCGCGTCCAGGGAGGGCCGCAGCAACCGGTCCACGAGCGTGCTGCGCCCCATCCACACCCCGAGGACGACGCCGAGCAGCATGACCAGCACCGTCGCCACGAGGGTCGACGCCAGCGTCGTCATGGCGTCCGACCACAGACCGGTGCCGACCAGCAGACCCACGCACACGGCCGTGGTGACCCCGGCCCGCCAACCGCCGAGCACGGCGCCGAGTGCGATCAGCACCGCGCCGACGAGCCACCACGGGGAGTCGGTGAGCAGCGTCTGGAGCGGATTGAGCAGGCCGTTGGTGATGCCGTCGCGGAAGGCGTTGGTGAGGCCCGAGAGGTTGTCCTGCACCCAGGCGGTCGTGGTGTCCGCCGCGCGCGCGATGGAGCCGCCGATGCCGCCGTCGCCGGGGAACTCCGCCGCCCATACGTAGGTGTGCGACAGGTGGACGAGGACCGCGGTGGCCGCCGCTCCCGCGCCGAGCAGCAGCCTGCGCCACCTGAGGAGGCGGTTCTTCGAGCGCCGGGCCGTCTCCTCGCGGGCGCCGGCCGCTGTGGTGACCCGGTCGAGGACGATCGCCATGACGACGATGGCGAGTCCCGCGTTGAAGGCCGTTCCCACATCGAGCGACTGAAGGGCCTGGATGACGGTCTTGCCGAGGCCGGGCGCGTCGATCAGCGCGGCGATGGTCACCATGGCCAGGGCGGCCATGATCGACTGGTTGACGCCCATCACCACGGTCCGCTTGGACATGGGCAGCAGGACCTTCAACAGGGCCTGACGCCGTGTCGCACCCAGCGATTCGGCGGCCTCGACGGTGGTCCCGGGGACGGAGCGGATGGCGTGCGCGGTGATGCGGATCGCGGGCGGTGCCGCGTAGATCACGGTGGCGATCGTGGCGGAGGCCCCGCCGATGAGGAAGAACAGGGTCAGCGGGGCCAGGTAGACGAAGGTCGGCATCGTCTGCATGAAGTCCAGGAAGGGCGTCACGATCCGGTTGAACCGGTCGGACAGTCCCGCCCCCACGCCCAGCGGAATCGCGAACAGCAGCGCCACGAGGACCGCGGAGAGGGTGAGCGACAGGGTGTCCATGCTCTCCTGCCACAGCCCCTGCAGCCCCAGGAAGGTGAAGCCCGCCACGGCCAGGAGGGCGACCCGCCAGTTGCCCACGGCCCAGGAGACGTAGCCCGCGATGCCGACGACGCCGAGCCATCCGATCTGCGGGACGGGGCGGCCGGCGGGGGGCTGCGAGATCAGGTGCTGGACGAAGGTCACCAGGTTGTCGACGACCAGGCGGATCTCGTTGAAGAAGTAGAGGAAGAGCGGGTTGGAGTTGCGGTCCGCGCCGATCGAGTCGTTGACGTCGTTGAACCACCGGTGCAGGTCGGTGAGGTCCGCCGCCGCCAGGGTCAGGGTCTGCTTTCCGCGGAGGACCACGAAGAGCAGCAGCCAGGCGGCCAGGATCGCGGCCACCACCGTGCGCCGGCCGACCCTGCGTACGCCGGCCAGGGGGGCGGACTTCTCCAGGGCGACGGCCATCACGCGCCGCCTTCCCGCCCGGCGACCACCGCGAGGATCTCCTCGTCGCCGACGATGCCGAGCAACGTGCCGTCCTCCACGACCTTGACCGGCCTGTCGGCCGCCAGTACCGCCCGGGTGGCCTCCTTCACCACGACGTCCGGGCCCAGCTCGGGACCGTCCAGGGCGTCATGGGGCTCCACCGGGCGCATGATCCACCGCAGGGTGAGCACATCGCCGCGCGGAACGTCCTTGACGAACTCGCGGACGTAGTCGTCGGCCGGGGCGCCCACCAGCTCGTCGCCGGTGCCGCACTGGACCGTCCTGCCGTCGCGCATGATCAGGATGCGGTCGCCCAGCTTGAGCGCCTCGGAGAGGTCGTGGGTGATGAAGACCATCGTCTTGCCGACCTCGCGGTGCAGCCGGATGACCTCGTTCTGCATGTCGCGGCGGATCAGCGGGTCGAGTGCCGAGAAGGGCTCGTCGAAGAAGAGCACGTCGGGGTCGCCGGCCAGCGCCCGGGCGAGGCCGACGCGCTGCTGCATACCGCCCGAGAGCTGGTCGGGGTAGGAGTTCTCGTAGCCTGCGAGGCCGACCAGTTCGACGACCTCCAGGGCCCGCGCGGTGCGCTCGGCCCTGCTCATGCCGCGGATCTCCAGACCGAAGGCCACGTTGTCCACCACCCGGCGGTGGGGCAGCAGCCCGAAGTGCTGGAAGACCATGGAGAACTTGCGGCGCCGCAGCTCGCGCAGGCGCCTGCCGTCCGCTTCGCGGATGTCCTCGCCCTCGAAGACGAGTTCACCGGCGGTGGGTTCGATCAGTCGGGTCAGACATCGCACCAGCGTGGACTTGCCGGAGCCGGACAGGCCCATGACGACGAACACCTCGCCCTTGCGGACGTCGAAGTCGACGTCGCGGACGGCGGCGGTGCACCCGGTGCGGTCCATGAGCTCGCGGCGGGTGAGGCCGCGCAGCTCCTCGGAGCCCGGTACCTGGTCGGCCTTCGGCCCGAACACCTTCCACAGCCGGCGCACGGAGATGACCGGAGTGCCGTACGAATCCTGGTGCGCGCCGTGCCGCTGCGACACCTCGGTCTGCGTTGGGGTCATGGTCGACCTCTCTTCGGCATTCAGCCGCGGAACCAGTGCTGCGGCCGGGGTTGGATGTTCTGCCAGATGTGTTTGGGCTCTCGGTACTCGTCCAGACCGGTCGGTCCCAGCTCCCGGCCCACGCCCGAGTGCCCGAAGCCACCCCATTCCGCTTGCGGCACGTAGGGGTGGTAGTCGTTGATCCACACCGTGCCGTGGCGCAGCCGCCGGGCGACCCGCTGGGCCTTGCCGGCGTCCTGCGTCCACACGGCTCCGGCGAGTCCGTACTCGGTGTCGTTGGCGATGCGCACGGCGTCGTCCTCGTCGGTGAAGCGCTCGACGGTGAGCACGGGTCCGAAGGACTCCTCGTGCACGACGCGCATGTCCTGCCGGCACTCGTCGAGGACGGTCGGCGGGTAGTAGAAGCCGCCTTCGAGGGCCGGGTCGTCGGGCCGTTCACCGCCGCAGCGCAGTACGGCGCCCTCGGCGNNGTCGAAGGGCCCGCCGAGGCGGATCCGCCGGGCGCGGCGGACGACCTCGTCGACGAACCGGTCGTGCAGCGAGTCCTCGACGATCAGCCGGGCGCCGGCCGAGCAGACCTGTCCGGAATGCAGGAAGACGGCCGTGAGGGCGAAGTCCACGGCCGTCTCGAAGTCGGCGTCGGCGAAGACCACGTTGGGGTTCTTGCCGCCGAGCTCCAACGCCACCTTCTTCACGGTCGCCGCGGCGGCGGCCATGATCCGCTTGCCGGTCTCAAGGCCGCCCGTGAAGGAGACCATGTCGACGGCGGGGTCCTCGGAGAGCGGGGCGCCCGCCTCGGGCCCGGCGCCCAGGACGAGGTTGGCGGCGCCGGCCGGGAGCCCGGCCTCCTCCAGCGCCTTCATCAGCAGGATCGAGGTGGAGGGGGTGAGTTCGCTGGGCTTGAGGACGATCGTGTTGCCGGCGAGGAGCGCCGGGGCGACCTTCCAGCTCGCCTGCAGCAGCGGGTAGTTCCACGGGGTGATCAGTCCGCACACGCCGATCGGCTCGTAGACGACGCGACTCACGGCATCGTCGCGGCCGGTGTCGATCACACGTCCGGCGTCGATGCCGCCGATCCCGCCGTAGTAGCGGAAGCAGGAGACGACGTCGGCGATGTCGTACTCGCTCTCCACCAGCCGCTTGCCGGTGTCCAGCGACTCGGCGCGGGCGAACTCCTTGGCGTCGCGCTCGATGAGGTCGGCGGTGCGCAGCAGCAGCGCGCCGCGCTCCCGCTCGGAGGTGCGCGGCCAGGGGCCCTCGTCGAAGGCCCGGCGGGCCGCGGCGATCGCCGCCTCGGTGTCGGGGCGCGTCCCTTCCGAGACCGTCGCGGTGAGCGAGCCGTCAGCGGGACAGCGGATCTCCCGGCACCCACCGGCCACCGGATCCCGCCATTCCCCAGCCACATACAGGTCTGCCACGCGCCAAGCCCTTCAGCCGAAATGCGTTGCGCATCATGCATTCAATTGCTTGTGGTGGAACACCTTGGCGAACCTGCAGACCTGCGTCAAGAGGGCGGCGCATGACGATTTCGCCGGGTCGGCACTTGCGCAACCACCCTTGACCACAAGGGGAGTCGAGCCGACCATGTTGCGTATCGCTCACTGTGTTGTGCATGACGCACCAATGGAGGTCGCTGTGTCCCCCAAGTACCCCCGGCCGCAGCCCGGCCGTGAATACGTCCTCACCCTCTCGTGTCCCGACAGCGCCGGACTGGTCCACGCGGTGAGCGGCTTCCTCGTCAGGAACTCGGGAAACATCGTGGAAAGCCAGCAGTTCGACGATCGGCTCCAGGGCCGTTTCTTCATGAGGGTCCACTTCGACGTCTCCGACCCGGACACGAATGCGAAAACCCTGCGTTACCGATTCGGGCCCGTCGCCGAGGCCTACCGCATCGACTGGACCCTGAGCGAGGCGTCGACCCCGACCCGGACGCTCATCATGGTGTCCAGGTTCGGCCACTGCCTCAACGATCTGCTCTTTCGCCGGCGCACCGGCGCCCTCAACATCGAGATCCCGGCGATCGTCTCCAACCACCGGGACTTCGAGGGACTTGCGGAGACCTACGGCATCCCCTTCCACCACATCCCGGTCACCAGGGACACCAAGGCCGAGGCCGAGGCGCGCCTGATGGAGCTGGTACGCGAGCTGGACATCGACCTGGTCGTGCTGGCCCGCTACATGCAGATCCTCTCCGACGACCTGTGCAAGCAGCTCGAAGGCCGCGCCATCAACATCCACCACTCCTTCCTCCCCAGTTTCAAGGGCGCGCGCCCGTACGAGCAGGCGTACGCCCGCGGCGTGAAGCTCGTCGGCGCGACGGCGCACTACGTGACACCGGACCTGGACGAGGGACAGATCATCGAGCAGGACGTGGTCAGGGTGGACCACTCGCTCGACCCCGGGGACCTGGTCACGGTCGGACGGGACGTGGAGGCACAGGTCCTCGCGCACGCGGTGAAGTGGCACAGCGAGCGCCGCGTCATGGTGTACGACAACCGCACGGTGGTCTTCCGCTGAGCGGTACGGCGTGAGGGGGCGGGGCCGGAAGACCGGCCCCGCCCCCTCACGCGTACGACGCCCGCATTCAGCTTCCGAGCCGGTCGATCGCGGCACGGCGCCACCGTTCCGTCTCCGCGATCTGGTTGAACGTGAACAGGTGCAGCCCGGCCACCCCCGCCGACGGCGCGGTGAGCGCCGCCTCGCCGCGCGTCAGCAGCCTGTCGGGCGAGTACCCGCCGGGCGTCGCGAACCGCAGGAACCACGAGGCGTGCCTGGTCAGGAAGCGCGTCGACTCGCCCACACCGATCTTCGTCGCCATCGCCAGCAGCTTCGCCCGCTGCACGGGCCCCGCGACGCCCAGGTGGACGGGCAGGGTGACGTCCCGGCGCCGTATCCGGGCGATCCACTCCCCCAGCACCCGCGGGTCGAAGCAGAGGTTGCTCACGATGTACGTGGCGTGCTCGCGCTTGTCCCACATGGCCTGGACGGTGACGTCGTCGTGGATGAGCGGATGGCTCTCGGGATAACCGGTGACGCCGACGCGGGCGAAGGGCCTGCCCAGCTCGCTCAGCCTGCGCAGCACCGGCAGCGCCCCGTCGTAGGCCCCGGCCGGCGGATCGGCGTCGCCCGCGGGGACGAAGACGTCGTCCACGCCCGCCTCGCGCAGCCGATCGACGACGTCCTTCAGGTGCACCTCGTCCCGCAACAGTCGTGCGGGCACGTGCGGGACGACGCGGTAGCCGTTCACCGCGAGCCGGCCGGCGAGGTCGAGGGTCGGCTCCAGACCCTTGACCGGCGACGCCGTCACGGTGACGACGACGTCGCGCGGGACGTGGGCGAGGACCTTGTCCTCGGTCGCCTTCGCGGGCAGCACCTCGTAGCGGACGCTGTCGAGGAGCGCCCTCAGTCCGGCGGTGGCCAAGGTCTACCCGACCTGCTTCCGGGCGTCACGGAGGCGGTAGTACGCGGCCTTCGACGGCGCCTGCGGCTCCTTGCCGAGGATCAGGTCTGCGGCCTTCTCGGCGATCATCATGACCGGTGCGTAGATGTTGCCGTTGGTGACGTACGGCATCACCGACGCGTCGACCACGCGGATGCCTTCCAGGCCGTGCACGCGCATGCTGGTGGGGTCGACGACGGACATCTCGTCGGTGCCCATCTTGCAGGTGCAGGACGGGTGCAGGGCGGTCTCGCCCTCCTTGGCGACCCAGGCGAGGATCTCCTCGTCCGTCTCGACCTCCGGGCCGGGCGAGATCTCCCCGTCGTTGTACGGGGACATCGCGGGCTGGTTGAGGATCCTGCGGGAGACGCGGATGGCCTCGACCCACTCCCGGCGGTCCTGCTCGGTGGAGAGGTAGTTGAAGCGCAGCGCCGGGTGCTCGCGCGGGTCCTTGCTCTTGATCTTCACCGAGCCGATGGCGTCGGAGTACATGGGGCCCACGTGCACCTGGTAGCCGTGGCCGCCGGCCGGCGAGGAGCCGTCGTAGCGGACCGCGACCGGCAGGAAGTGGAACATCAGGTTGGGGTAGTCCACGTCCTCGTTGCTGCGGGCGAAGCCACCGCCCTCGAAGTGGTTGGTGGCGGCCGGACCCTTGCGGAACAGCCACTGCAGACCGATGAAGGGGGCCCGCCACTTCGCCATGTACGGCTGCATGGAGACCGGCTGCCTGCAGGCGTACTGGACGTAGACCTCCAGGTGGTCCTGCATGTTCTCGCCGACGCCCGGCAGGTCGTGGACGACGTCGATGCCGAGGGCGCTCAGCTCCTGCGCGTTGCCGACGCCGGAGAGCTGGAGCAGCTGCGGGGAGTTGATCGCGCCGCCGCACAGGACGACCTCCTTGGCGCGGACCTGCTGGAGGGCGCCCTTGCCGCGCCGGTACTCGACGCCGACGGCCTTCTTGCCCTCGAAGAGCACGCGGGTCACGAGCGAGCGGGTCCTGACGGTGAGGTTGGGCCGCTTCATGACCGGCTTGAGGTACGCCTTGGAGGCCGACAGGCGGCGGCCCCGGTGGACGTTGCGGTCGAACTTGGCGAAGCCTTCCTGCCGGTACCCGTTGACGTCGTCGGTGGGGGCGTAGCCCGCCTCCTGGGTGGCCTTGAAGAAGGCGTCGAAGAGCGGGTTGGTCGCGGGACCGCGTTCGAGGACGAGGGGGCCGTCGTGGCCGCGGAACTCGTCGTCCGGGTCGGCGGCGAGACAGTTCTCCATCCGCCGGAAGTACGGCAGGCAGTGGGCGTAGTCCCAGGTCTCCATGCCGGGGTCGGCGGCCCAGCGCTCGTAGTCCATGGGGTTGCCGCGCTGGAAGATCATGCCGTTGATGCTGCTGGAGCCGCCGAGCACCTTGCCGCGCGCGTGGTAGATGCGCCGGCCGCCCATGTGGGGCTCGGGCTCGGACTCGTACTTCCAGTCGTAGAAGCGGCTGCCGATCGGGTAGGTCAGCGCCGCGGGCATGTGGATGAAGACGTCCCACGGGTAGTCGGAGCGGCCGGCCTCCAGCACCAGCACCCGGTTCGCCGGGTCCGCGGAGAGCCTGTTCGCCAGTGCGCTGCCGGCCGATCCGCCGCCGACAATGACGAAGTCGTATTGCAGGGGAGCCATAGTGCCTCGTCTCGCTCGCGCCGTAGATATGCGGGGCATGCTAATCCGGTATCGCAATGCGCACCAGGTTGCGAACAACGCAACTTGAAGGGTTTTCATTCGGGCTTCGAGGCTTGCGACGACGTTGTTTACCGCGCGTATAGTTTCGCCATGAGCAACCACAGCCAAGACAGCGAAGCGTCGAACTCGCCGGCCGGTGGAGTGCAGTCGGTCGACCGCGCCATCAGCGTCCTCGAGATCCTGGCCCAGCGCGGTGAGGCGGGCGTCAGCGAGGTGGCCGCCGAGATCGACGTCCACAAGTCGACCGCGTTCCGCCTGCTCGGGGCGCTGGAGGCGCGCGGTCTGGTCGAGCAGGCGGCCGAGCGGGGCAAGTACCGGCTGGGCTTCGGGATCGTCCGCCTGGCGGGGGCGGTCACGGGCCGTCTCGACATCACACAGCAGGGCCGCCCGGTCTGCGAGCGTCTCGCCGAGGAGATCGGCGAGACGGTCAACATCGCCGTCATGCAGGAGCACTACGCGATCAACCTCTGCCAGGTACGCGGCCCCGGGGCCGTCACCGCGCACAACTGGGTCGGCCAGCTGACCCCGTTGCACGCCACCTCCAGCGGCAAGATCCTGCTGGCCCACCTGCCCGCCGAGGAGCGGGCCGCGCTGCTGGCCGAGGCGGGCCTGAAGAAGTCCACTCCGCACACCCTCACCTCGAGGACGAAGCTGGAGAAGAACCTCGCCGAGGCCCGCGAGCGCGGCTACGCGTGGACCCTGGAGGAGCTGGAGATCGGCCTGCACGCGATGGCCGCCCCGATCCGCGGCCGGGACGGCACGGTCATCGCCGCGCTCAGCGCCTCCGGGCCCTCGTACCGCTTCACCGAGGAGCGCCTGCACGAGCTCTCCCCGGTGCTGCTCAAGGGCGCGGAGGAGATCAGCCACCGGATGGGCTACATGGGCTGAGTCACGCCTGGGGGGTGCCCAGGCGCTCGTTCACCCAGTCGTGGAAGGCCCCGATGTGGTGCTCGCTGGGCACCAGCACGCCACCCTTGGCGTACATGCGGGAACTCATGCCGGGCTGCGTGCGCTCGCACGCGTCGAAGTCCTGACGGTTGACCCGGTCGAAGAGTTCCACGGAACGGCTGACGTCCTTGCCGCTCTCGACGACGTGCGGGAGATAGAGCCAGTCGCACTCGACGATCGTGCGGTCGGCGGCCACCGGGTACATCCGGTGGAAGATGACGTGGTCGGGGATGAGGTTGATGAAGACCTGCGGCTTGACGGTGATCGCGTAGTAGCGGCGGTCCTGTTCCTCCGTCACCCCGGGGATGCGGTCGAGGCCCTCGGAGCCGTCGACGGTGAAGCCCTGGATCTCCTCGCCGAACTCGGCGCCGTGGCCGACGTAGTACTGGGCCGCGTAGCCGTCCGCGAACTCGGGGAGCACCTCGGTGAGTTCGGGGTGGATCGTGGCGCAGTGGTAGCACTCCATGAAGTTCTCGATGATGAGCTTCCAGTTGGCCTTGACGTCGTAGACGATCCGCCTGCCGACCGAGAGGTTCTCGACGTCGTAGCGCTCGATCGACTCCAGGTCGCCGAGGCGGGTGACGGCCGCGCCGATGACGTCCTCCTCGAAGGAGGGCGGGTTCTCCGCCAGGCAGACCCAGACGTATCCGAGCCATTCACGAACGGCCACGCTCACCAGGCCGTACTCGGTGCGGCCGACGTCGGGCATCTTGGTGAGGTTGGGCGCGGCGACGAGCTTGCCGTTCAGGTCGTACGTCCAGGCGTGGTACGGGCACTGGAAGGCCCGCTTGACCTCGCCGGTCTCCTCGGTGCAGAGCTTGGCTCCGCGGTGCCGGCACACATTGAAGTAGGCACGGATGGAGTTGTCCCTCGCGCGGGTGACGAGGATGCTCTCGCGGCCCACGTCGACGGTGCGGAAGGCGCCGGGCTTCGCCAGTTCCGAGGCGCGCGCGACGCAGAACCACATGGTCTCGAATATGCGCTCCTGCTCCTGGGCGAAGATCGCCGGATCCGTGTAGGAGGAACCGGGGAGGGTGGCGATCAGGCTGTCCGGCAGACCGGTCGATGTCACGGTGCACTCCTCTGGATACGTCGTGGAGGGGTCGTTCACGCGGTGAACTGCTTGCGCCAGCGGGTGAACAGCCGCGGCTGGTTCATCCCGAGCACGGCGACCGGCGTGCCGGCCCGCCGGTAGACGGCGAGGAAGCTGCGCTCGTCGGTGGCGCCTTCCTCGACCGTGACGCTGTCGGCCCCGGCGGCGTGGCCGACGAACTGGATCCTCACGCCGTACTGGTCGGACCAGAAGTACGGCGGCCGGGGCACGCCCGGTTCCGTCGCACCGTGCGCGAGCAGCGTGGCCACGGCGGCGGCGGGCCGCTCCAGCGCGCCGGTCCAGTGCTCGACCCTGCGGTGGCTTCCGGTGTGCGGGTCGTACCAGTTCGCGCAGTCGCCGACGGCGACCACCCCGGCCAGGCTGGTGCGGCCGTCGGTGCCGCACGTCACGCCGTTGTCGAGCGCGACGCCGGAACCTTCCAGCCATTCGACGCACGGGCGGGCGCCCACGCCGACGACGACGGTGTCCGCGGGCACGCTGCGGCCGTCCTCAAGCAGGACGGCGTCCACCCGGCGGTCCCCGCTCAGCCCCTTGACGCCCACGCCGCACAACAGCCGTACTCCGTGGTCGGCGTGCAGCGCGGAGACGACGCCGCCCATGGTCTCGCCGAGCGGACCGGCCAGCGGGGTGGGGGCCGCCTCGATCACGGTGACGTCGAGGCCGAGGGCGTACGCGGTGGAGGCGACCTCGGCGCCGATGAAGCCGCCGCCGATCACCACCAGCCTTCCGCCGCGGACCAGTTCGTCCCGCAGGGCGCGGGCGTCGTCCAGGGTGCGCAGCGTGTGGACCCCGGCGAGGCCCTCGCTCCCGGGCAGCGTGCGCGCCGCCGCTCCGGTGGCGATGACGATGCCGTCGGCCCGCACGGTACGGCCGTCCGCGAGCCGCACCGACCGGTCGGCGCGGTCGAGCCCGGTGGCCCGGACGCCCAGCAGCCACTCGGCGCCGAGATCCTCTCCGTCCGCCTCGAGGGCGAGGTCGGCCTCGCCGGTGCGGCCGGCGAGGAACTCCTTCGACAACGGCGGCCGGTCGTACGGGCGGTGCGGTTCGTCCCCGATGAGGACCAGCCGTCCGTCGTAGCCCTGCTTCCGCAGCGCTCGCGCGGCCGACAGTCCGGCCAGGGAGGCGCCCACGACGGCCACGGTCCTCACGCCGGGCCTCCGGCGCCGAGCCGGGCCGCGACGCAGGGGGGCAGATGGGGCGCGGCCTCGGAGGGACGCACGTAGATCATGCCGTCGTCGACGACCACCTGGTGGGTCCGGACGGGCAGTTTGGCCGGCGGAGCGTCGACCGCCCCGGTCCGCAGGTCGAACTTGGAGGCGTGCAGCGGACATTCGACCTCGCACCCTTCCAGCCAGCCGTCCGCGAGCGAGGCGTCCTGGTGCGTACAGGTGTCGTCGATGGCGAGGACCTCGCCATCCTCGGTGTGGAACACCGCGACAGGCGGCTCGATATCGAGCCGATAGGCCTCGCCGCGCGGCAGATCCGCGAGTCGGCACACGGGAATCATCATGACACCTCGGTCGCGTGCGTAGCGTATAGCGAAACGGATTGCGTTTTACGCAACTCAGTCTGGAGGTGGCCCCATACCTTGTCAAGGAGTCGAACGCGGCGGCGGGGCAGGCGAAGAAGGCGGTCGCGAGCCTTGACGCGACAGGCCCGACACCACTTCACTCTGGGGACCAAACAGTGCACTGCGTTGCGTATCGCACAACTCATCTCCCCCGACTTCCGGAGCCGATGCCGCATGCGCGTACCTGCTCGTCCCCTTCTCGCCGTGACCGCGGCCGTCCTGTCGGCGGTCCTCACCGGCGCCACGGCCACGGCCGCCCGCACCACCGCGGTCCCACCCGTCACGGCCGCGGCCGACACCTCCGGCCGGCCCGCCGTCGAGCTGGCCGACTGGCCCCGGGCCCAGGGCGACCAGCTCGAAAAGCTCATCGGCAGGTTCGAAGGCCGGGGCCGCTACGCCGTCTTCGACGCCGACAACACCATCTGGCGGTACGACCTCGAGGAGTCGCTGCTGCCCTTCCTCGAAATGAAGGGCGTGCTCACGCCGGACACCGTCGACCCCTCGCTGCGCCTCGTACCGTTCCGGGCGGGCGAGAGCCTCTACGGCTACTACAACCGGCTCTGCGAGATCGACGACAAGGTCTGCTACCCGTGGATCGCCCAGGTGTTCTCGGGCCTGACGCTCGGCGAGCTGAAGCGGTACGTCGACGAGCTGTACGCCTACGGCAAGCCGATCCCGGTCAGCTACGACGACGCCGGCAAGACGGTGCACGGCACCGTGAACCCGCCGCACATCTACGCGGGTCAGCGCGAGCTGATCCGCAGCCTTCGGGAACACGGCATCCGCGTCTACGTGATGACCGCCGCCCACGAGGAACTCGTGCGCATGGTCGTGTCGGACCCGAAGTACGGCCTCGACGTCCCGCCGGAAAACGTCATCGGCGTCACGACGCTGCTCAAGGACCCCGAGACCGGCCGCCTCACCACCGCGCGCAAGCAGATCGAGCAGGGCACGTTCGGCGCGGAGTACGGCACCGAGCGCTACCGGCGGCAGGTCGTCACGCCCTATCTGTGGACCCCGGGAACCTGGTACGTCGGAAAGCTCGCCGGCATCCACGACTACATCGCGGAGTACGAACGGCCGGTCCTCGTCGCCGGCGACTCCCCCAGCGACTGGTGGATGCTCTTCTACTCCGACGCCGGGGCGGGCGGCGCCCGCCTGTGGGTCGACCGCAAGCAGGCGTACACCGACCGGCTGGAAACGGAGAAGGAGAAGCGGTCCGCCGAGCAGAAGGCGGCGGGCGAGACCGTCGACGCGGGCCGGGAGTGGGTGACGGTCAAGCCGGCGGAGATCGGCGGCTGACGGGCGAGGCGGGCGGAGGGGGTGGGGAGCCGCGGCTCCCCACCCCCTCCGCCCGTGGGCCCCTAGTGTCCGCGCGCGATCCACTCGTCCAGGTGGGGCGCCTCGGCGCCGACCGTCGTCGGGTCGCCGTGCCCCGTACGCACCACCGTCGCCGCCGGCAGGCTCAGCAGCCGGTCCCGGATGGAGTCGATGATCGTCGGGAAGTGGGAGAACGACCGGCCGGTCGCGCCGGGCCCCCCGGCGAACAGCGTGTCCCCGGAGAAGACCGTGTCAAGGCCCGGCGCGTACAGGCAGACCGCTCCCGGTGCGTGTCCCGGTGTGTGCAGCACGGTGAGCTCGGTGCCCGCCACCGACAGCACCTGGCCGTCGGCCAGTTCGCCGTCCGGCGACCGCTCGGGGTGGGTCTGCTTCCACAGCCGCAGATCGTCCGCGTGGAGCAGGATCGGCGCGCCGGTCCGGTCGGCGAGTTCGGGGGCGGCGCCGATGTGGTCGTTGTGCGCGTGGGTGCACACGATCGCGCGCAGGGTGCGTCCACCGAGGGCCCGGACGATCGCCTCGGCGTCGTGCGCCGCGTCGATGACGATCGCCTCGGTGTCGTCGCCCACGATCCACACGTTGTTGTCGACGTCCCAGGTGCCGCCGTCCAGCGCGAACGTCCCCGAGGTGACGAGGTGTTCGACACGGGCCGCCATCAGAGGACCACCACCGAGCGCAGCACGTCGCCGTGGTGCATCCGCTCGAAGGCCTTCTCGACCTCGTCCAGCGCGATGGTCTCCGTGACGAAGGCGTCCAGGTCGAGGCGGCCCTGGAGATGGAGGTCGACGAGCATCGGGAAGTCGCGGGACGGCAGACAGTCGCCGTACCAGGAGGACTTCAGCGCGCCGCCGCGGCCGAAGACGTCGATCAGCGGCAGCTCCAGCTTCATCTCCGGCGTGGGCACACCGACCAGGACGACCGTGCCGGCGAGGTCGCGGGCGTAGAACGCCTGCTCGTACGTCTCCGGGCGGCCGACGGCCTCGATGACGACGTCGGCGCCGAAGCCTCCGGTGAGCTCGCGGATCGCCTCGACGGCGTCGGCGGTACGGGAGTTGACCGTGTGGGTGGCGCCCAGCCGGCCGGCGGTCGCCAGCTTGCGGTCGTCGATGTCGACCGCGATGACCTTCGCGGCGCCCGCCAGCTTCGCCCCGGCGACCGCCGCGGCCCCGACACCACCGCAGCCGATGACGGCGACCGAGTCGCCGCGGCCGACGTTCCCGGTGTTGATCGCGGCGCCGATGCCGGCCATCACCCCGCACCCGAGCAGGCCCACGGCGGCGGCCGACGCGGCCCGGTCGACCTTGGTGCACTGTCCTGCGGCGACGAGGGTCTTCTCGGCGAAGGCACCGATTCCCAGCGCCGGGGACAGCTCCTGCCCGGTCGAGGCGAGGGTCATCTTCTGCTTGGCGTTGTGGGTGGCGAAGCAGTACCAGGGCCGTCCCCGCAGACAGGCGCGGCACTGGCCGCACACCGCCCGCCAGTTGAGGACGACGAAGTCGCCGGGTGCGACATCGGTGACGCCCTCCCCCACCGACTCCACGACGCCCGCGGCCTCGTGACCCAGCAGGAAGGGGAAGTCGTCGTTGATGCCGCCCTCGCGATAGTGCAGATCGGTGTGGCAGACCCCGCAGGCTTCGATCTTCACCAGCGCCTCGCCCGGGCCGGGATCCGGCACGATGATCGTCTCCAGGCTGACGGGGGCGCCCTTGCCCCGCGCGACGACAGCACGGACCTGGTGCGTCATGACCACTCCTCGGCTGATACGAGACCTGAGCAGACGTTGCTCATTACGACACGCATCTCACGTGCCGCAACAAAGCATCGTGGAGCGCCAACGGGAGGTCAAGGAGTCGACGCGCACCGCACCGCAGCCGAAGAACGCCGGGATCGGTCCCGGCCATGGAGCGGCTCCGCGGCGCGGGGTTCCTCGCTTCCCCGGCGCGCGCCGGCTCCTGCTCGACAGCGGAGACGTACGGGGTGATCTGGAGGGGATGACCTACGGCCTGCCCGGCGGGACCGGCAGCGGGGGAAGGGAGGGCTCGTGGAGCCAGGATCCGAGCAGGCCGTCCAGCGGCTCGGCCGCGTAGCGGGCCACATGGGCGGCGAAGCTCGCGGTGGTCACGACGCCGTGGCGGTTCACGCCGGCCCAGTCGCGCAGCATGCGGAAGAACGCCCCGTCACCCAGAGCGCAGCGGATCGCGTGCACCGCGAGGCCCCCGCGCTGGTACAGGCGGTCGTCGAACATCAGCTTGCGGCCGGGGTCGGCAAGGACCAGGTCCTGCGGCTGCGAGGCGAGCAACCGGTGTGCGGCGAGCGCCAGTTCCTGCGCGGTGCGACCGCCGGAGCGCTCCGACCAGAGCCATTCGGCGTACTTCGCGAAGCCCTCGTTCAGCCAGATGTGCCGCCAGTCGGCGATGGTCACGCTGTTGCCGAACCACTGGTGAGCGAGCTCGTGGGCGATGAGCCGCTCCGAACCCCGCACGCCGTCCACGTGGTTGGCGCCGAAGAGGGAAAGACCCTGGGCCTCCACCGGCACGTCCAGCTCCTCGTCGGCGACGACGACCGCGTACTCGCCCAGGGGGTAGGGGCCGAACAGTTCCTCGAAGAGCCGCATCATCGCGGGCTGCCGAGCGAAGTCCCGGGAGAAGTCCGCCAGCAGATGCGCCGGTACGTGGGCGCTCTGCGGAACACCGCCGAGTCCGGGGTCGCCGAGCAGCACGGTCTGGTACATGCCGATGGACAGGCCGACCAGATAGCTGGAGGTCGGGGCGGTCTGCTCGTACACCCAGGTGGTCGTGGAGGCCTTGGTCGTCCGGGTGAGGAGGCGGCCGCCGGCCACCACCGCGTACGCGGAAGGGGTGTTGACCGAGAGCAGGTAGGAGGCCTTGTCGGCCGGCCGGTCGTTGCAGGGGTACCAGGAAGGCGCGCCGACCGGCTGGCTCGCGACGAGTGCGCCGTCGGTCAGTTCCTCCCAGCCGAGGCCGCCCCAGGGGCTGCGCACCGGCTTGGGGTTGCCCGACCAGTGCACCTCCACGGTGAAGGCGGCGCCGGCGGGGAGGGGCTTGGCCGGCCGGATGCGCAGTCTGCCGCCGCGGTGGGTGTAGTGGGGTGCCCGGCCGTTCACCTGGACCCGGCCGACCTTGAACTCGGCCAGGTCGAGGGCGAACTCGGTGAGCTGCGCCCGGCCGACGATCGCGCTGATCCGGGCCGTCCCGGCCAGCCGGTTGGGGCCGGGACGGTAGTCCAGGGTGATCTCGTACCGGTGCACGCGGTACCGGGAATCGCCGTTGGCCGGAAAGTACGGGTCCGACGCCGTTGTCCTCTGGCCGCTCACTGCCGCTTCCGCTCCCTGCGCTGCGCTCGTACGCCGTAGCCCCTTCAGGCCCGCCACGCCTCGATCGGATTGCCCAGCCAGCGGGTGTCGGCGGGGACGGTTTCCCCGGCCATCACGAGAGAGGCGGGTCCCAGTGTGCTGCGGGCCCCGACCGTGCTTCCGGGCAGGACGATTCCGTTCGGACCCAGGGTGGCGCCCTCGCGGAGGACCACAGTATCCGTCCTCAAGATCCGGTCGTGGAAGAGATGCGTCTGCAACACACAGCCGCGGTTCACGGTGACGGCGTCGGCAAGGGCCACCAGGTCCGTCTCGGGAAGCCAGTAGCTCTCGCACCACACGCCCCGGCCGATCCGGGCCCCCAGACCACGCAGCCACAGGGTGAGGAGCGGGGTCCCCGGCACCGATCCGGCGAGCCAGGGCACGGCCAGGACCTCGACGAACGTGTCGGACAGTTCGTTGCGCCACACGAAGCCGCTCCACAGCGGGTGCTCCCCCGTCCTGTGCCGGCCCACCAGCAGCCATTTCGCGGCCACGGAGACCACCGCGGCGGTCGCCCCGGCGGCGAGCAGGACCGCTCCGGACAGCAGCGCGGCC
>NZ_MWIG01000010.1:0-15054 GCF_002156145.1 Streptomyces sp. NRRL B-24572
TCACCAAGGCGGCCGTCGTCCAGTTGACGAAGACCCTGGCGACGGAGGCGGGTCCGCACGGGATCCGGGTCAACGCGGTCGCCCCGGGCTGGATCCGCACCCCGATGACGGACCGCCACGAGCCGGCCGCCCAGCAGCAGGCCGAGGCCGCGATGGTCCGTCACTCACCGCTGGGGCGGGTCGGTGAGGCCGAGGACATCGCGCACGCGGTCCTGCACCTGGCCTCCGACGCCTCGTCGTTCACGACCGGCCAGATCCTCCGCCCCAACGGCGGCGTCGCGATGCCCTGGTGACGCCCTGGGCCGCCGCCCCGGGGAGCCGGGTCACCAACCGGGGAGCCCGCGCCGCCGACCCGGAAAGCCCGCGCCCCGACGAAGCCGCCACGTGCACCGGCAGCAGGCTCAACCCCCAGCCGCCCGCGGCCACCGCCCCCTCGACCGGCCCGGTCTCCGCCGGCACGAGCAGCAGGCGCAGCACCGCCCACCACCAGAGTCCCCCGGCCGCGAGGCCGCACGCGAACAGCGCGAGCGTCACCAGCGGAACCCGTCGCCGTACCATGGCCGCCTCCTGCGGTCGACGCTAGACCGGCAGGATCACCCTGCGGGAGGGCGCACCGGAGGCAGACCCGGCGCACACGGCCCAGTCGTACGTCCCTCCCACCATGGCACGCCCCACCGGAACCCGGCATCTCCAGCAGAACGCCCCAAAACCCCCGGAAACGAGAAAAGCCCCGGTCGGCGCCTCGTAAAGAGGCGCCGACCGGAGCTTCGCCCCGCTTCGGTTCAGGCAGCGACGACGTCCACCGCTTCCGCGGGCGCCTTGATGGTCACCCGCTCGGTGGGCACACCGGCCACCGACGTCACCGACACCGAATTGAGCATCGGGCGCACCGGCGTCGGTACCGGTTCGCTCGCCGCTGCCGACTCGGCCAGTTCGGCCAGTGACAGCTCGTCGCTCACTTCGCGCATGAGCTCGGACATCCGTACGTCCAGCGCGTCGCAGATCGCGGAGAGCAGTTCGGAGGAAGCCTCCTTCTGCCCCCGCTCCACCTCGGAGAGATAGCCGAGCGAGACTCGGGCGGACGAGGAGACTTCGCGCAGAGTACGGCCCTGGCGCTGGCGCTGCCGACGCAGCACGTCACCCAGCAGGCGACGGAGCAGAATCATCGGTGGCTCCCTCCTCGGACCGCGTAGCCGCATCCTTCACGCCCCACCGTACCGCCTCGCGCTGCGGCCGTGCGGGGAGCGATGTCGTGTTCACTCAGGGCTGCAAACATCAATTCCCCCCGTTGTGTTCCGTATCCTGTGCCCGCGCATTTCCCGAGAGTTCCTCATGGAGCAGTTCCAGCACGCTCCGTACGCTCTCTCTACGGATTTCCGTACGGTCGCCGTTCAACCTCAACGACACCACTTTCCCGGCCCGCGCGCTCGTCGTGGCCGGCCCGGCGACCGCCACGTAGACGGTTCCGACGGGCTGTCCGTCCTGTTCCGTGGGCCCCGCGACTCCGGTCGTCGAGATTCCCCAGTCGGCGCCGAGCCGGTCCCGTACACCCGCCGCCATCTGCAGCGCGACCTCGGGGTCCACCGCTCCGCGCTCCGCGAGCAGGGCCGCGTCGACGCCCAGGAGCTGCTGCTTGAGGGCCGTGGCGTACGCCGTGACCGACCCCAGGAAGGACACCGAGGCTCCGGGTGTTCCGGTGAGCTCGGCGGCCACCAGACCACCCGTGAGGGACTCCGCGGCGGCCAGCGTCTGATCACGCTCCGCGAGCAGCGCCAGCACCCGGGCGGCCTCGGTCATCGCGTCGCCGTCTCCGACCGCGCCGCCGCCCGCTCCGCCGCAAGCCCCTTGCGCCGCAGGACGACCGCCTGTCGTACGTAGTCCAGACCGGTGACGACCGTCAGCACGACGGCCACCGCCATCACCCAGAAGCGCAAGGTGGCCAGCGGGCCGGTGAGCATGAGGACGTACATGCCCACGGCGGTGCCCTGGGCGAGCGTCTTCATCTTGCCGCCGCGGCTGGCGGGGATGACCCCGTGCCGGATGACCCAGAACCGCATCAGGGTGATCCCCAGCTCGCGGGCCAGGATGACCCCGGTCACCCACCAGGGCAGGTCCCCGAGCAGGGACAGCGAGATGAGTCCGGCCGCCATGATCGCCTTGTCGGCGATCGGGTCGGCGATCTTCCCGAAGTCGGTGACCAGGTTGTACGTACGGGCGAGGTGCCCGTCGAAGACGTCCGTGATCATGGCCACCGCGAACGCGGCCCAGGCCCAGGCCCGCCATGCCGGGTCGTGCCCGCCGTCCTGGAACAGCAGGATCACGAAGCCCGGCACGAGGACGAGCCGGATCATGGTGAGGATGTTGGCGATGTTCCACAGGCTGGCCTGGTTGACGGCCGCCGCGCCCAGCTTGCCGCGGGGCGCCGGCCTACCGGACCCGCCCGTCGCGGATGCCGGGACTCCGGTCATCTGCCCGCCTCCTCGAAAAGACACTCGGCCACCAGGTCGACGCCCTCCGTACCGACGACCTTGGCACTGACCATACGGCCCGGGGCCAGGTCGGGGCTCGTACCGTCGGACGTGGTGAGGAGCACCTGTCCGTCGGTCTCGGGGGCCTGGTGAGCGGCGCGGCCGATCCAGCCGTCCTCCTCGTCGAAGGACTCGACGAGTACTTCCAGGGTCTCTCCGATCCGCTCCTCCGCGCGCTGCGCGGTGAGCTCCTCGGCGAGCCGGGAGAGGTGGGCGAGCCGCGCGTCGACGACCTCCTGGTCGAGCTTGTGCTCGTACGTGGCGGCCTCGGTGCCGTCCTCGTCGGAGTAGCCGAAGACGCCGATGGCGTCGAGGCGGGCGTGGGTGATGAAGCGTTCCAGCTCGGCGAAGTCCGCCTCGGTCTCGCCGGGGAAGCCGACGATGAAGTTGGACCGGGCGCCGGCCGTGGGGGCCTTGGAGCGGATGGTCTCCAGGAGCTCCAGGAAGCGGTCGGTGTCGCCGAAGCGGCGCATGGCCCGCAGCACGTCCGGGGCGCTGTGCTGGAAGGACAGGTCGAAGTAGGGCACGACCTTCTCGGTCGACGTGAGGACGTCGATGAGGCCCGGGCGCATCTCGGCGGGCTGGAGGTAGCTGACGCGGACGCGCTCGATGCCGTCGACCGAGGCCAGCTCGGGCAGCAGGCCCTCCAGGAGCCGGATGTCGCCGAGGTCCTTGCCGTAGGAGGTGTTGTTCTCGGAGACCAGCATGATCTCCTTCACCCCCTGCTCGGCGAGCCAGCGCGTCTCGTTCAGCACGTCCGAGGGACGGCGCGAGACGAAGGAGCCGCGGAAGGAGGGGATGGCGCAGAAGGTGCAGCGGCGGTCGCAGCCGGATGCCAGCTTCACGGAGGCGACGGGGCTGGTGTCGAGCCGGCGTCGGAGCGGCGCGCGCGGGCCGGAGGCGGGCGCGATCCCCTCGGGAAGGTCCGCAGGGGCCTCGGCGGGCGCCTCGACGGTGTCGCCGTGTCCCGGCAGGGCCACGGCCGCGGCGGCCTCCTGGCGCTCCACGGGCGACAGCGGCAGCAGCTTGCGCCGGTCACGCGGGGTGTGGGCCTCGACACTGCCACCGCTGAGGATGGTCTGGAGGCGGTTGGAGATGTCGGCGTAGTCGTCGAAGCCGAGGACGCCGTCGGCCTCCGGGAGGGCTTCGGCGAGCTCCTTGCCGTAGCGCTCGGCCATGCAGCCGACGGCGACGACGGCCTGGGTCCTGCCGTGGTCCTTCAGATCATTGGCTTCGAGGAGGGCGTCGACGGAGTCCTTCTTGGCGGCTTCGACGAATCCACAGGTGTTGACGACGGCGACGTCCGCTTCCTCGGCGTTCTCGACGAGCTCCCAGCCGTCCGCTGCCAAGCGGCCTGCGAGCTCCTCCGAGTCCACCTCGTTACGGGCGCAGCCAAGAGTGACAAGGGCGACGGTACGGCGTTCGGGCATGGACTCAAGACTACTTCGTCCCGGCCGTTCCCCCGTCGCGCAGGGTTCACCTGCGCGACAGAGGTCACATCACATGCGGTACGGCGGGGCTCAGCCGGCCTCGGGGTCGCCCTTGGTGTAGCTGAGCCGCTCGACCTGGCCGGATTCGAACTTGTCGTCGAGCTTCTTGCCGTTCACGTAGAGCTCGATCGCACCGGCGTTGCCGAGGACGAGGTCGACGCGCTCGTCGTCCTGGAAGGTCTTGGACTCGCCCTTGAGCAGGAGACCGTCGAAGAGGAGCTTGCCGTCGTGCGCCTTCGCCGAGATCCAGCTCTTGTCGTCGATCGCGGTGAGCTTGACCGTGACCTTGTCCTGCGGGACCGCGGCGATCGCGCTCTCGGTGGGCTTGGGCGCGGCGGGCTTGACCGGCTTCGGCTTGGTGGCGGAGGTCGCCTTCTCCGGGGCCGGCGCGGGGCCGCCGTCGGCGACGGTGGTGCCCTTCCCGGAGTCGTTCCCGTTGAACATCGTGAAGCCGACGAAACCGACGACGGCGACGATGGCCGCGACCATCGCGGCGGTCCAGTTGGGCCTGCGCGGCTCGGGGCGGATACGTTCCGCCTCGAAGAGCGGGGCGGCGGGGGTGGGCGCGGGACGGCCACCGTGCTCGGCGTCGTACTGCTCGATCAGCGAAGCCGGATCGAGGCCGACGGCGCGCGCGAGGGTACGGATGTGGCCGCGGGCGTAGACGTCGCCGCCACAGCGCGAGAAGTCGTCCTCCTCGATCGCATGCACGATCGGAATCCGGACACGGGTGGAGGCACTGACCTCTTCGACGGTGAGACCGGCGGCGATTCGGGCCTGCTGGAGAGCGCGACCGATCGAGTCCCGGTCGTCTGCCGGGAAGGTCCGGTCGTCTTCGGGGGAGTTGCCGATGGACACGAGAGCGCCTTTCGAGCGTGTAGCCACCTGCTGGACGTTCAGTCTATGGGTGGTACGAAAGGGTGGGGCAACCGGGCGGGTGCTGTTTGTACGCCATGAGGCTGGGACATCCTTCTATCCCTTCCTCCAACTTGACGTACGGCCAGGGGAAACGGTTGCCCACCGTTCCCTTACGAGTGAGTCTCGGCCCGGTCTCGATCGGGTACCCGGCCCCGGAGGAGCCACACCCCTTACTCCCCCGACTCCCCCCGGATCACGGCGAGGACCCCGTCCAGCTCGTCCGGCTTCACGAGCACGTCCCGCGCCTTCGAGCCCTCGCTCGGTCCGACGATGTTCCGCGACTCCATCAGGTCCATCAGCCTGCCCGCCTTCGCGAAGCCCACGCGCAACTTGCGCTGGAGCATCGAGGTGGAGCCGAACTGCGTCGAGACGACCAGCTCGGCCGCCTGGCACAGCAGGTCGAGGTCGTCGCCGATGTCCTCGTCGATCTCCTTCTTCTGCTTGGTGCCGACGGTGACGTCGTCCCGGAAGACGGGCGTCATCTGGTCCTTGCAGTGCTGTACGACGGTCGCGACCTCGGCCTCGGTGACGAACGCGCCCTGCATGCGGACGGGCTTGTTGGCGCCCATCGGCAGGAAGAGCCCGTCGCCCTTGCCGATCAGCTTCTCGGCGCCGGGCTGGTCCAGGATGACCCGGCTGTCGGCGAGCGAGGAGGTGGCGAAGGCGAGCCGCGAGGGCACGTTCGCCTTGATCAGGCCGGTGACGACGTCCACGGACGGCCGCTGGGTGGCGAGCACGAGGTGGATGCCGGCGGCGCGCGCAAGCTGGGTGATCCGGACGATGGAGTCCTCGACGTCACGCGGCGCGACCATCATCAGGTCGGCCAGCTCGTCGACGATCACCAGGAGGTACGGGTACGGGTTGAGCTCCCGCTCGCTGCCCTCGGGCAGCTTGATCTTGCCGTCCCGGATGGCCTGGTTGAAGTCGTCGATGTGCCGGTAGCCGAAGGCGGCCAGGTCGTCGTAGCGCAGGTCCATCTCGCGCACGACCCACTGGAGCGCCTCGGCGGCCTTCTTGGGGTTGGTGATGATCGGGGTGATCAGGTGCGGGATGCCCTCGTAGGCGGTGAGCTCGACCCGCTTGGGGTCGACGAGCACCATCCGGACGTCCTCGGGGGTCGCTCTTATCATCACCGAGGTGATGAGGCAGTTGATGCAGGAGGACTTGCCGGAGCCGGTGGCACCGGCGACCAGGATGTGCGGCATCTTCGCCAGGTTGGCCATCACGTAGCCGCCCTCGACGTCCTTGCCGAGCGCGACCAGCATCGGATGGTCGTCGCCGGCAGCGTCCGCGAGCCGCAGCACGTCTCCGAGGTTGACCATCTCGCGGTCGCTGTTCGGGATCTCGATGCCGACCGCGGACTTGCCGGGGATCGGCGAGATGATCCGCACGTCGGGCGAGGCCACGGCGTAGGCGATGTTCTTGGTCAGGGCCGTGATCTTCTCGACCTTCACGGCCGGGCCGAGCTCGACCTCGTACCGCGTGACCGTCGGACCGCGGGTGAAGCCGGTGACGGCCGCGTCGACCTTGAACTCGGCGAAGACGTTGGAGAGCGCGTCGACGACGGCGTCGTTGGCGGCGCTGCGGGTCTTGCCGGGACCGCCGCGCTCGAGCAGGTCCATCGACGGCAGGGAGTACGTGATGTCGCCCGCGAGCTGGAGCTGCTCGGCGCGGGGCGGCAGGTCGGTCGGCTCGGGCGCCGGCTTCGTCAGATCGGGTACGCCCCCGCCGGAACGGTCTCCCCCACGGGCCGGCGGTACGGGCGCGGACTTCTCCACAGGTGCGGCCGCAGCGGCGGCGGAGGCGGCCACGGCGGCGTTCCGCTCGGCGGTGACGTCCTTGGTCAGGTCGGCGACGATCGGCGAGGGCGGCATCCCGTTGAGCACCGCGCCGTCGAGCGCGGCGGCGGCGGCCGCGGCGACGTCCACCGGGTCCAGACCGGAGTCGAGGGCGTCGCGCCCGGAGGTCCGGCGGGCCGAGCGGCCGCGCCGCTCCAGCATCTCCGCCTCGGCCCGGTCCACGTCGTACGGCTCCGCGGGCCCGGCCGCGCGGCGCCGGACGGGCCGTGCGGGGCGCGGTCCCGCGTCCCGCCAGTCCTCGTCGTACCCCTCCTGGTCCGGGTGGCCCCCGTACCTCTCGTCCTCCGCCGGGTCGTACGGGAGCTCGACGATGCCCAGCTTCGCGCCGAGCGCGCGCAGCCGCTGCGGGATCGCGTTGACCGGGGTGGCGGTGACCACGAGCAGCCCGAAGACGGTGAGCAGCACCAGCATCGGTACGGCGAGGACCTCGCCCATCATGAAGACGAGGGGCTGGGACGCGGCCCAGCCGATGAGCCCGCCGGCGTCCTGCATGGCCGCGCTGCCGTCACCGCGCCCCGGCGAACCGCAGGCGATGTGGACCTGGCCGAGGATGCCGATGACGAGCGCGGAGAGGCCGATGCTGATCCGGCCGTTGGCCTCGGGCCTCTCCGGGTAGAGGATGAGCCGGATGCCGATCGCGCCGAGGAGCAGCGGTACGAGCAGGTCGAGCCGGCCGAAGGATCCGGTCACCAGCATCTCGACGAGGTCGCCGACCGGGCCGCGCAGATTGGACCAGGTGCCGGCGGCGACGATCAGCGCGAGGCCGAGGAGGAGCAGCGCGAGCCCGTCCTTGCGGTGGGCGGGGTCGAGCCCCTTCGCGCCGCGCCCTATTCCCCGGAGCATCGCCCCGATCCCGTGGGCGAGGCCGAGCCAGGCGCCGCGCGCGAGCCGGTAGACGCCCCCGGTCGGGGACGGGGCGGGCCGGGGTGCGGCCTTCTTCGCGGCGGTCTTCCGCGCGGGCGCGCGCTTGGCGGGCGCGGCCTTCTTGGCCGGCGCCTTCTTCGCGGGCGGTTTGGCGGGGGACTTCGCGGACGCCGCTTTCTTCGCGGCGCCCGTCGTCCGGCCGGCGCGCGGTTTTGCGGTGCCCGCCGTGCCCTGGGAACCCTTGCCGGACGTACGTGAAGCCATGATGCCGAGGTTACCGGTGTGGGGTGCGGTGTGGGGAGCGCGTGTCGGCCTCACCCGTTCGTGTCGTTCGTGCCGGGGCGCGATGCTGACGCCGCATCACGACGCCGGTCACGGCACCGGACGAGTGGTGACGGTACGTCAGCTCTGCGCGGGCAGCGTCGGCGCGGCGCCCGTGCCCGGCTCCAGCGCGTCCAGGGCCCGGCGCAGCCCGGTGAGCTTGCGCTCCAGGTGCGCGGCGGTGGCGACGGCCGCCGCGTCCGCGGAGTCGTCGTCGAGCTGCTTCGACAGGGCCTCGGCCTGCTCCTCGACGGCCGCGAGCCGGGCGGAGAGCTCGGCGAGCAGCCCGGCGGCCTCCTTGCCGTGACCGCCCTCGCCGCCGCCCTCCAACTGCAGCCGCAGCAGGGCGGCCTGCTCGCGCAGCTTGCAGTTCTTCATGTAGAGCTCGACGAAGACGGAGACCTTGGCGCGCAGCACCCACGGATCGAACGGCTTCGAGATGTAGTCGACCGCTCCGGCCGCGTACCCCCGGAAGGTGTGGTGGGGGCCGTGGTTGATGGCGGTGAGGAAGATGATCGGAATGTCCCGGGTCCGCTCGCGCCGCTTGATGTGGGCGGCGGTCTCGAAACCGTCCATACCCGGCATCTGGACGTCGAGCAGGATGACCGCGAAGTCGTCCGTCAACAGCGCCTTGAGCGCTTCCTCCCCGGACGATGCCCGCACCAGCGTCTGATCGAGCGCGGAGAGAATGGCCTCCAGCGCCAGCAGATTCTCCGGCCGGTCATCGACCAGGAGGATCTTGGCCTTCTGCACCATGCCCCGTCCTCCTCGTCCCGGCAACGGCTCTCCCCGGACCCCCGAACCGGGGGAAGCACCGGGCGCCGCCCCAGAAGACGACACCCTAGCGCCGTCCGTCCTTGTGCCGGTCATCGTAGCCGCACCCTGCCCGTCGCCACACCCTGTCACCGCGATGTCACTGTGCACAGAGCGGAAACGCGGTGGGAGACCAGAAGGTTCCCCGTATCCCGCCCCCTCACACGCCCCTGGCGACAGTGCGTCAGTGGGAGCCGGCGGAACCCGGGGGTCCGCGCCGAGCACGGCACGGACCCCCGGAGCGGAGTCACTGCCCCCGCATCCACTGCTCCATGACGGACAGCAGGTGGTCGGGGTCGACCGGCTTCGTCACGTAGTCCGAGGCACCGGACTCGATCGCCTTCTCCCGGTCGCCCTTCATCGCCTTCGCCGTCAGCGCGATGATCGGCAGCCCGGCGAACTGCGGCATCCGCCGGATCGCGGTCGTCGTCGCGTACCCGTCCATCTCCGGCATCATGATGTCCATCAGCACGACCGTCACGTCGTCGTGCTGCTCCAGGACCTCGATGCCCTCCCGCCCGTTCTCGGCGTACAGGACCGCGAGCCCGTGCTGCTCCAGGACGCTGGTGAGCGCGAAGACGTTGCGGATGTCGTCGTCGACGATGAGCACCTTCTCGCCGGAGAAGCCGAAGGTGCGGCGCGGCTCGGCCTCCGGCTCCTCCCGGTCCGCCGCGGCCTGCTGGCCGGACTGTCCGGGGACGGCGCCCCGCACCCCGGTCGCCTCCGCCGCGGCCTTCCGCCGGTGCCGGAACAGCGCCCCGGCCCCGGACCGCGCCTCCGTCCGTACGGGCGGCGGCGGGAAGTGCGGGAACGGGTGGACGGCCCCGGCCGTCCCCTCCTCGGCCCCCTGCTGCGGATCGTCGACGTCCTGCGCGCCCTGCCCGTAGCCGCCCGACTGCGGCTCCGTCGGGCTCAGCGGCAGATAGAGCGTGAACGTCGAACCGCGGCCGGGCTCGCTCGCGGCGAAGATCTCGCCGCCGAGCAACCGCGCGATCTCCCGGCTGATCGAGAGCCCCAGCCCCGTACCGCCGTACTTCCGGCTGGTCGTGCCGTCGGCCTGCTTGAACGCCTCGAAGATGACCCGCATCTTGCTCGCCGCGATCCCGATCCCGGTGTCGGTGACCGAGAAGGCGATCAGGTCGGCCTCCGGATCGCGCAGCGAACCGGCCTCCAGGAGCTGCTCGCGGATCGACTGCGGCACGTCCGCACCGGCCGGCCGGATCACCAGCTCCACCGCGCCCGTGTCGGTGAACTTCACCGCGTTGGACAGCAGGTTGCGCAGGACCTGGAGCAGCCGCTGCTCGTCGGTGTGGAGCGTGGCCGGCAGCTCGGGCGAGACCCGCACCGAGAAGTCGAGCCCCTTCTCCGCCGTCAGCGGCCGGAACGTCGCCTCCACGTAGTCGACGAGCTGGACGAGTGCGATCCGCGTCGGCGAGACGTCCATCTTGCCGGCCTCGACCTTCGACAGGTCGAGGATGTCGTTGATCAGCTGGAGCAGGTCGGATCCGGCGCCGTGGATGGTCTCCGCGAACTCGACCTGCTTCGGCGTCAGATTGGTCTCCGCGTTGTCCGCGAGCAACTTGGCCAGGATCAGCAGCGAGTTGAGCGGGGTGCGCAGCTCGTGCGACATGTTCGCGAGGAACTCCGACTTGTACCGCATGGAGACGGCGAGCTGCTCCGCCCGCTCCTCCAGGACCTGCCGGGCCTCCTCGATCTCGGTGTTCTTCACCTCGATGTCGCGGTTCTGCCGGGCGAGGAGTTCGGCCTTCTCCTCCAGCTCCAGGTTGGAGCCCTGGAGCTCCTTCTGCCGGTGCTCCAGCTCGGCCGACCGCTCCTTGAGCTGCTCGGTGAGCTTCTGCGACTGCTGGAGCAGCACCTCGGTCTTGGTGTTGACGCTGATGGTGTTGACCGTGGTCGCGATCAGCTCGGCGATCTGGTTGAGGAAGTCCCGCTGGATCTGCGTGAACGGCTGGAACGAGGCCAGTTCGATCACGCCGAGGACCTTGCCCTCGAAGAGCACCGGCAGCACGATCACATGCGCGGGCGAGGCCTCCCCGAGCCCCGAGGAGATCTTCAGATAGCCCGGCGGCACGTTGACCTGGATGGTCCGCTTCTCCTCGGCGGCCGTCCCGATGAGGGTCTCGCCGGGGCGGAACGAGGTCGGCATGGACCCGGTGGAGTATCCGTAACTCCCGCGCATCCGCAGCTCGTACGAGCCGTCGCCCTCGCCCACGAGTTCGGCGTCGCCGTGGGCGGAGCCCGTCGGCATGGCCACGAAGAACGCGCCGTGCTGGGCCGAGACCACCGGCGTCAGCTCGCTCATGATGAGCGAGGCCACGTCGTCGAGGTCCCGGCGGCCCTGCATGAGGCCGGAGATGCGGGCCAGGTTGCTCTTGAGCCAGTCCTGCTCGTCGTTGGCGAGGGTGGTGTCGCGCAGGTTGGCGATCATCGTGTTGATGTTGTCCTGGAGCGCCTGGATCTCACCGGCCGCGTCCACGCCGTCGATCTTCACGTTGAGGTCGCCGCGGGTCACCGCGGTGGCGACGGCCGCGATGGCCCGCACCTGCCGGGTGAGGTTCTCGGCCATCTCGTTCACGGATTCCGTCAGGTCCCACCAGGTGCCCTCGACGTCCCGTACCCGGGCCTGGCCGCCGAGCTGTCCGTCGGTGCCCACCTCGCGGGCCACTCGCGTGACCTCCTCGGCGAAGTTCGACAGCTGGTCCACCATCGTGTTGATGGTGTTCTTCAGCTCCTGGATCTCGCCGCGCGCGTCGATGTCGATCTTCTTGGTGAGGTCGCCCTTGGCGATGGCGGTGGTGACGGCGGCGATCTGCCGCACCTGACCGGTGAGGTTGTCGGCCATCGAGTTCACCGACTCGGTCAGGTCCTTCCACGTGCCGGAGACCCCCGGCACCCGGGCCTGCCCGCCCAGCTCTCCCTCCGTACCCACCTCGCGGGCCACGCGCGTGACCTCGTCCGCGAAGGACGACAGGGTCGTCACCATCGTGTTGACGGTCTCGGCGAGCTCGGCGACCTCGCCGCGCGCCTCGACCGTCACCTTCTTCGTCAGATCGCCGTTGGCGACGGCCGCCGACACCCGGGAGATGTTCCGCACCTGGTTGGTCAGGTTGTTGGCCATCAGGTTGACGTTGTCGCTGAGGTCCTTCCACGTGCCGGTGACACCGCGCACGCGTGCCTGGCCGCCGAGGATGCCCTCCGTACCCACCTCACGGGCCACGCGCGTGACCTCGTCGGCGAAGTTCGACAGCTGGTCGACCATGGTGTTGACGGTCGTCACCAGCTCCAGGATCTCGCCCCGGGCGTCGACCGTGATCTTCTTCGACAGGTCGCCCATGGCGACCGCCGTCGTGACCTCGGCGATGTTCCGCACCTGGATGGTGAGGTTGTTCGCCATGAAGTTCACCGACTGGGTGAGGTCCTTCCAGGTGCCGGAGACGCCCTGCACCTCCGCCTGACCGCCCAGGATGCCCTCGGTGCCCACCTCGCGGGCCACCCGGGTCACCTGCTCCGCGAAGTTCGAGAGCTGGTCCACCATCGTGTTGAGGGTGTTCTTCAGCTCCAGGATCTCGCCGCGCGCGTCCACGTCGATCTTCTGCGACAGGTCACCGCGCGCCACCGCGGTGGCGACCTGCGCGATGTTGCGGACCTGGGTGGTGAGGTTGCCGGCCATGCCGTTCACCGAGTCCGTCAGATCACGCCACACACCGGCCACGCCCGGCACCTGCGCCTGACCGCCGAGACGCCCGTCCGTGCCCACCTCGCGGGCCACCCGGGTCACCTGGTCCGCGAACGCGGACAGCTGGTCCACCATCGTGTTGATGGTGTTCTTCAGCTCCAGGATCTCGCCGCGCGCGTCCACGTCGATCTTCTGCGACAGGTCACCGCGCGCCACGGCCGTCGTCACCTGCGCGATCTGCCGCACCTGCGAGGTCAGGTTGCCGGCCATGAAGTTCACGGAGTCCGTGAGCTCGCGCCAGCGCCCGGACACCCCGTCGACCCGCGCCTGACCGCCGAGCCGGCCCTCGGTGCCCACGTCCCGGGCCATCCGGGTCACCTGGTCCGCGAAGGACGACAGCTGCGACACCATCGTGTTGACGGTGTTCTTCAGCTCCAGCATCTCGCCGGCCACGTCCACCGTGACCTTCTGCGACAGATCACCGTTCGCGACCGCCGTCGTCACCTGCGCGATGTCCCGCACCTGACCGGTCAGGTTGCGGAAGGCCGTGTTCACCGAGTCGGTGAGGTCCTTCCACGTCCCCGCCGCGCCCGGCACCTCGGCCTGACCGCCGAGCAGACCCTCGACGCCGACCTCCCGGGCCACCCGGGTCACCTCGGAACCGAAGGCCGACAGCTGGTCCACCATCGTGTTGACGGTGTTCTTCAGCTCCAGCATCTCGCCGGCCACGTCCACCGTGACCTTCTGCGACAGATCACCGTTCGCGACCGCCGTCGTCACCTGCGCGATGTCCCGCACCTGCGTGGTGATGTTCCGGAAGACCGTGTTGACGGAGTCGGTGAGGTCCTTCCACGTCCCCGCCGCGCCCGGCACCTGCGCCTGACCGCCGAGCAGACCCTGCGCGCCGACCTCGCCCGACACCCGGGTCACCTCGTCGGCGAACGTCCGCAGTGTCTCCGTCATCTGGTTGATGGTGTCCGCGAGTTGGGCGATCTCACCGCGCGCGGAGACCCGTACCTTCTGCGACAGATCGCCGTTGGCGACCGCCGTCGTCACCTCGGCGATGCCTCTCACCTGATTGGTGAGGTTGCCCGCCATCGTGTTGACGGAATCGGTGAGGTCCTTCCACACGCCGGCGACCCCGGCCACCTCGGCCTGACCGCCGAGCTCGCCCTCCGTGCCCACCTCGCGCGCGACCCGGGTCACCTCGGAGGAGAACGACGACAGCTGGTCCACCATCCGGTTGACGGTGTTCTTCAGCTCCAGCATCTCGCCGGCGACGTTCGCCGTGACCTTCTGCGACAGATCGCCGTCCGCGACCGCCGTCGTCACCAGGGCGATGTCCCGCACCTGGGCCGTCAGCCGGTTCGCCATGGTGTTGACCGAGTCCGTGAGGTCCTTCCACGAACCGGACACCCCGCGCACCTGCGCCTGCCCGCCCAGCTTGCCGTCCGTACCCACCTCGACGGCGACCCGGGTCACCTCGGAGGCGAACACCGACAGCTGGTCGACGAGGTTGTTGGCGGTACGGGCGACCTTCAGGAACTCCCCGCGCAGCGGCCGCACGGTCCCGTCCGCACTCTCCGAACGCAGGTCCATCCGCTGGTCCAGATCACCCTCGGCCACCGCCGAGAGCACCCGCCCCACCTCGGACACCGGCCGGGCCAGATCGTCGACGAGCGCGTTCGCGGCCTCGATCGCCGCCGCCCACGCCCCCTCGGTGGCCCCCGCCTCGAGACGCTCGGACAGCTTGCCCTCACGGCCGACCACCCGCCGGACCCGCGACAGCTCCCCCGTCACGTGCATCTGCCGGTCGGCGACCTCGTTGAACACGGCGGAGATCTCCGCCATGACCCCGTCACCGGACACCGTGAGACGCCTGCGGAAGTTCCCGTCCCGCATCGACACCAGTGCGGTCAGCAACCGCTCCAGCGCCGCCGCGTCCACCTGGACCGTCCCCCCACGGGAACGCCCGCCCCTCGCGCGCGTACCGCTGCCTCCGCCGCGCCGCGCCGCCGTGCCAGACTCCACCGTGTCCCTCCCGAAAGGGGTCGACCGTACCGCTCCGGCTCTCGCCGTCAGCCTGCCCAGTGTTTCACCGTGGCCGAACCAGGCGATAACAGTTCGGCAGCTTCGCACAGCGTCCCTACCCCCGAGGGACGGAATCAGTGGTGACCGGCATCCGCTCGGACAGCGAAGGTAAGTAACCTGGCATCCGGCTGTCCAGCCGCCCCGGTCCGCCCGGCGGGGGCGGTGTGGTGCGCGCACGACCACCGGGCAGTGGGAGGGACAGACCGAGCATGGCAGAGCCGGGCGTCGAGACGCGTACGAGGAGAGCTGTGATCACCGCGCGGGCGACTGCCAGCTTCGAGCCCGTCGGGCGGTCCGTCGCGGCCGCCCGCGCCTTCGTCAGAGACACCCTCCAGGGCTGGGGACACCCCGAACTCGTCGACGACGCTGTCGTCGGAGCGGAGGCAGAGGACCTCGGCCGAGGTGCCGGCGTGGATGACGGCGTTGGTGACGAGCTCGCTGGTGAGGACGACGGCGTCGTCGACGAGTTCGGG
>NZ_MWIG01000100.1:0-878 GCF_002156145.1 Streptomyces sp. NRRL B-24572
GGGGCCGAAGTTCCCGTACGTCTGACCCGACACCGTCGAGACCAGGTTCCGGTGCGACGACAAGATCGCCTTCGGCCGGCCCGTCGAACCCGACGTGAACATCAGGCACGCGGAGTCGTCGGGGCTGAGCGGCAGGCCGAGGTTGCCGGGGTTGCGGGAGAGGAGTTCGCCGGGGGCCTCGATATGGGTGGCCCAGGGGCCTTCGACGCGTTCCGCGAGCGCCGACGAGGTGATGAGGTGGCTGATGCCGGCGTCGGTGGCCGCCGAGCGGAGCCGCTCATCGGGGAAGTCCGGGTCGAGCAGGGTGTAACCCGCGCCCGTCTTGACCACCGCGATCACCGCCGCCGCGAACTCCACCCCGCGCTCAAGCAGCACACCCGCCATGTCGCCACGGCCCAGGCCGCGGGACCGCAGGTGGTGGGCCCACCGGTTGGCCATCGCGTTCAGCTCCGCGTACGAGACTTCACGGTCGCCGTCGAGCAGGGCCGTCCTCTCCGGCCGGCGGACGACCTGCTCCTCGAACCGCTCGACGAGGGAGGCCTCACCCACCTCGGCGACGGTTCCGGACCACGGTCCGGTCAGCAGCTCGCGCTCCGCCTCCGACAGCACCTCCAAAGACGCCAGCAGCAGGCCGGGGTCGTCGAGCACCTGGGCCAGCACCTGGCCGAGCACCGACGCCATGCGCCGTACCGAGTCCTCGTCGAACAGTTCGGACGCGAAGAGGATCGCGCCGTGCAGGCGCCGGCTGTCGTCGGAGCGGAGCAGGAACTCGAGATCGAACTTCGCCGCCCCGTTCACGAGACCGGAGATCTCGGCGGTACGGACCCCGGGCAGGTGCAGCTCCGGAACGCCGCCCACCTCCAGGCCCAGGCAGATCT
>NZ_MWIG01001000.1:0-1909 GCF_002156145.1 Streptomyces sp. NRRL B-24572
CTGCCCCTTCAACCGGGCCGCGAAGTCCTCGCCGCCCGCCGGATGGCGTCGTACGGCCCGGTTGAAGGGGCAGCGCTTCGAGGTCGCGCGGCGGCGCGGCAAGTACCTGTGGCTGCCGCTCGCGGAGACCGGGACCTCCGTCCTGGGACACCTCGGCATGAGCGGCCAGCTCCTCGTCCAGCCGGAGGACGCCCCGGACGAGAAGCACCTCCGCATCCGCGTCCGCTTCGACGATGCCACCGGCACCGAGCTCCGCTTCGTCGACCAGCGCACCTTCGGCGGCCTCTCGCTCCACGAACAGACACCCGACGGGCTCCCGGACGTCATCGCGCACATCGCCCGCGATCCGCTGGACCCGGAGTTCGACGACGCCGCCTTCCAGAGCGCGCTGCGGCTGCGCCGTACCACCGTGAAGCGGGCGCTGCTCGACCAGTCGCTGATCAGCGGCGTCGGCAACATCTACGCGGACGAGGCGCTCTGGCGCTCGAAGCTGCACTACGACCGCCCGACGGCCACCCTGACCCGCCCGCGCTCGGCCGAGCTGCTCGGCCACGTGCGGGACGTGATGAACGCGGCGCTCGACGCCGGCGGCACCAGCTTCGACAGCCTGTACGTGAACGTCAACGGCGAGTCCGGCTACTTCGACCGCTCGCTCGACGCGTACGGACGTGAGGACGAGCCCTGCCGCCGCTGCGGTACGCCGATGCGGCGACGGGCCTGGATGAACCGGTCCAGCTACTTCTGCCCGCGCTGCCAGCGCCCGCCGCGCACGAGCGCCTGAGCGGTCAGCTCGTGACGGGGGCCGCGCGCTCGGAGTCGTACCTCTCGCGCGCCGCCTCGACCTGGGGCATCCGCCCCTCCACCAGCTCGATCAGGCCGATCAGCCGCTCCGCGATCTCGCGGCCGAGCGGGGTGAGCCGGTAGTCGACCCGCGGCGGGTTCGTGGGCTGCGCCTCGCGGTGGACGAGACCGTCGCGCTCCAGGGCGTGCAGGGTCTGCGACAGCATCTTCTCGCTCACGCCGTCGACCCGGCGCCGCAGCTCGTTGAAGCGGAACGTCCCTTCGTGCAGGGCGCCCAGGGTCAGGCTGCCCCAGCGGCCCGTCACGTGCTCCAGCGTGCCGCGCGAGGGGCAGGCGCGCGCGAACACGTCGTAGGCGAGGTCGTCAGTCATGCCCCCACCGTACTCCCGCGCAGCGCTTACTGCCATGAGGGCGCAACCCAGAAGCTTGCGCTTTCCAAAAGTTAGTGCTCTACTTCTGGTCATCACCCCGAACGCCTCTTCGAGGAGCTTTTTGTGACCACCCCCGTCGTCTCCATCGCCTACCACTCCGGCTACGGCCACACCGCGGTCCTGGCCGAGGCCGTCCGTGACGGCGCCGCCGACGCGGGCGCCACCGTCCACCTGGTCAAGGTCGACGAGATCACCGACGCCGAGTGGGAGCTGCTCGACGCCTCCGACGCGATCGTCTTCGGCTCCCCGACCTACATGGGCACCGCCTCCGGCGCCTTCCACCAGTTCGCCGAGGCCAGCTCCAAGCGCTGGTTCACCGACGCCTGGCTGGACAAGCTGGCCGCCGGCTTCACCAACTCCGGTTCCAAGAGCGGAGACAAGGGGCACACCCTGCAGTTCTTCCAGACCCTGGCCGGCCAGCACGGCATGACCTGGGTCAACCTGGGCCTCAAGCCCGGCTGGAACAGCAGCGAGGCCTCCGAGAACGACCTCAACCGCCTCGGCTTCTTCTCCGGCGCCGGCGCCCAGACCCACACCGACCTGGGCCCCGAGGGCGTCCACAAGGCCGACGTCGCCACCGCCGAGCACCTCGGCCGCCGCGTCGCCCTCACGGCCCGCACCTTCGCGGCCGGCAAGGCCGCCGTCTGACGCCCACGCGGTCCGTCCCGTACGCGAAG
>NZ_MWIG01001001.1:0-1264 GCF_002156145.1 Streptomyces sp. NRRL B-24572
GTCACGGGGTGGGCTGTACGCGGGCGGGTCCCGGGGATCCGGCTACAGGGCGAGGCCCAGGCGGACGGGTTCTGCGCTCCCGGGCACGGGGCGGCCGCGCGCAGGCGGATTTCGCGGTCCCGTCACGGGGTGAGCCGCGCGCGGACCGGTCCTGCGGTTCCGGCTACGGGGTGAGCCGTATGCGGCCGGACTCCACGCTCCCGGCTACTGGGCCAGCCGTACCCGGACCGATTCGCCGCCCGCGGCCGCCGCGCCCGAGGACGTCGACCAGCCCCCGTCCGCCTCGCCCGCGCGCCACACCCGGTCCCCGAACGCGACCTCCGCGATGCGCAGCGTGTCCGCCCGCGCCACCGCCCACTGCGCCAGCTCCCAGCCGCGCCGCTCGTCCGAACCGGCCCCCGGCGCGCTCCCCACGCCCGTCGCCGCCCGCACCGGCACCACGAGCACCGGCGGCTCCGCGGCCGAACGGCCCGCGCTCGGACCGCCCGTCACCGCCTTCGGCGCCGCCTTCTCGCCGAAGGCCCGCACCAGCTCCTCGCGCACCTGCTCCGGATCGCCCGGCCGGCCCTTCGCCATGCTCGTCGTACAGGTCAGCGCCGCCGGCGACCGGCCCGTCAGCGCGGCCGAGAGCAGCGCCGCGTCCGGCTCGTGCTTCGCGTACGCCTGCGGGAAACCGCTCCGCTGCACCTTCTGCGCCGCCACCGTCAGCGGCAGCCGCGAGTACCCCGGGACCTTCTCCAGACCCTCGTAGAACTTCCCCGCCGAGTACACCGGGTCCATGATCTGCGCCTCCGTCCCCCAGCCCTGCGAGGGCCGCTGCTGGAAGAGCCCCAGCGAGTCCCGGTCGCCGTGCTGGATGTTCCGCAGCCCCGACTCCTGCAGCGCGGTCGCGAGCGCGATGGTCACGGCCCGCTCCGGCAGCCCCCGGGTGGTGCCCACCGCCGAGATCGTCGCCGCGTTGGACGCCTGCTCCGGAGTGAACTCGTAGCGGTTGTCCCCGCTGCCCACGCTGCATCTGGGCGCGCCCGTGCTCCCCGTCATCTGGTGGACGGCCACGTACGCGGCGAGGCCGAGGAGCACGGTGAAGGCGGCCGCGGAGCGGGCGAGGCGGCCGCGACGGCGGGGGCGGGTGGGCTCGGACACGGGGCCCACCGTACTGGAGGCCGAGTTAGGGTCGGCACATGGCAGACATCACCCCGCTCGACGGCCCCCTCGACCTCTCCCTGGACGGGGCCGCGCTCACCGCCGCCCTCGTCGACTTCCG
>NZ_MWIG01001002.1:0-2120 GCF_002156145.1 Streptomyces sp. NRRL B-24572
GCCGAGCTCGGCATCCCCGTCGTCCACCGCTCCGACGCGCTCGCCTCCCTCATGGACGGCCTGCGCGCGATCGCCGTCGCCGGTACGCACGGCAAGACGACCACCACCTCCATGCTGGCCGTCGCCCTCACCGAGCTCGGCCTCGACCCCTCGTACGCGATCGGCGGCGACCTGAACGGTCCCGGCACCAACGCGCGCCACGGCTCCGGCGAGGTCTTCGTCGCCGAGGCCGACGAGAGCGACCGCAGCTTCCAGAAGTACGACCCCGAGGTCGCGATCGTCCTCAACGTCGAGCTGGACCACCACGCGAACTACGCCTCCATGGACGAGATCTACGAGTCCTTCGAGGCCTTCACGGCCAAGATCCGCCCCGGCGGCACCCTGGTCGTCGGCGAGCACGCGGGAGCCCGCGAGCTGGCCCGCCGGGTCGCGGACCGCGAGGGCCTCTCCGTGATCACCGTCGGCGAGTCCGAGGACTCCGACGCCCGCATCCTCAAGATCGTCCCGAACGGGATGAAGAGCGAGGTGACGGTCCTCCTCGACGGCGTCGAGCACACCTTCACCGTCTCCGTCCCCGGCCGCCACTACGCGCACAACGCCGCCGCGGCCCTCGCCGCCGGCGCCCGCGTCGGCATCGACCCGGCCGAGCTGGCCCAGGCCCTCACCGCGTACACCGGTGTCGGCCGCCGCCTCCAGCTCAAGGGCGAGGCCAAGGGCGTGCAGGTGATCGACTCGTACGCGCACCACCCCACCGAGATGACCGCCGACCTGGAGGCCATGCGCGGCGCCGCCGGCGCCTCCCGCCTCCTCGTCGTCTTCCAGCCGCACCTCTTCTCCCGCACCCAGGAGCTGGGCAAGGAGATGGGTGACGCGCTGGCCCTCGCGGACGCCTCCGTCGTCCTCGACATCTACCCGGCCCGCGAGGACCCGATCCCGGGCATCACCAGCGCCCTGATCATCGACGCGGCGGTCACCGCGGGCGCCGACGTCACGCCGGTCCACGACAAGGAGACCGTCCCGGACGTGATCGCGGGAATGGCGGGCCCCGGCGACCTCGTTCTCACGATGGGCGCGGGCGACGTCACGGACCTGGGTCCGAAGATCCTCGCCCGCCTGTCGAACTGAGGGAGTGGACGAACGATGGCGTACGAGGTCGAGAAGCCGGACGAGGAGTGGCAGGCGCAGCTGACCCCGTCGGAGTACCAGGTGCTCCGGCTGGCCGGCACGGAGCCCGCGTTCCGCGGTGAGTACACCGACACGAAGACGAAGGGCGTCTACTCCTGCCGCGCCTGCGGGGCGGAGCTCTTCACGTCGAACGAGAAGTTCGAGTCGCACTGCGGCTGGCCGTCCTTCTACGACCCGAAGGACAGCTCCGCCGTCGAGCTCGTCGCGGACACCTCCCACGGCATGATCCGCACGGAGGTCCGCTGCGCCCGCTGCGGCTCCCACCTGGGCCACGTCTTCGAGGGCGAGGGCTACCCGACCCCGACGGACCAGCGCTACTGCATCAACTCGATCTCCCTGCGCCTGGAGCCCGAGGAGGGCTGACACCGCCGTTCGGCCCCGCCCTCGCCCCCGGAGGAACCCGGGGGCGGGGGCGTCTGCGTTTGACAGCACCTGACAGTCCACCAAGAGTGCATTCCGTGAGATTTCGGACATCTGGATGGGAGTCAGGAATGCTTTCGCGTACCGACCGTGGGCGCCGTGGCGTCATCGTGCCCGCACTGGCCGCCGCACTGGCCGTTCCCCTGCTGTCCGCGACCCCCGCGGTGGCGTGCCCCGACCCCGCCTCCGGCACCGGTACGGTCAGCCGCTCCGGTGGGACCGTCACGTTCGTACCGGTGGCGGGTGCGGCCAACCGGGTCACCTTCTACGTCGCCACCGCCCCCCTCCTGCGGGTGTCCGACCCGGGCGGCATCACCGCGGGCCCCGGCTGCACCCAGACCAGCCCGACCACGGCGACCTGCGGAGCGATCGCCGACATCACCGACATCCACGCCGACGGCGGCGACGGGGACGACCGGCTCGCGGCCGGGGCGGATCTGAACATCCCCGTCGACTTCGACGGAGGCCCCGGCCGGGACGTCCTCGTCGGCGGCACCGCCGACGAGGACGTCCCG
>NZ_MWIG01001003.1:0-2255 GCF_002156145.1 Streptomyces sp. NRRL B-24572
GGGCGAGCGGGTCGAACTGCTCGCGCTGATGGACGTCCACCAGACCGGACCCGGCAGCGTCTCCGTGCTCCCGCCCGAGGCGAGGGCCGAGAAAGCGCGGGACCTCGCCGCGGCGATGGCGGAGATCCGCCGCGAGGACCCCGTCCTCGCCGGGTTCTCCGACGCCGAACTCCGGGCCGTGCTCCGCGCCTCCGAGACCCACGCCGGACTCATGGCGCGACACGTGCCCGGCGTCGCCGACGCCGACACGGTGTTCTTCACCGCCCGCCGGCCGGGGGAGCGGGAAGGCGCCCTCGCCGCCACCTGGATTCCCTTCACCGAAGGCGTCATCGACAATCACACCGTCGAATGCGGCCACCTCCAGATGGCCGAACCGGAACCTCTCGAAACAATCGGAAGAATAGTCGCGGAGAAACTCTCCGCGCTTCAGAAGGAAGAAACGAGGAGCCAGTCATGAGCGAGTCCGTCAACCCGTTCGACAACGCCGAGGGCACCTTCCACGTCGTCGTGAACGACGAGGGCCAGCACTCCCTGTGGCCCGCCTTCGCGGACATCCCGGCCGGCTGGACCAGCGTCTGGGGCGCCGGGAACCGCGCCGAAGCCCTGGACTACATCACCGCCCACTGGACCGACATCCGCCCGCGCAGCCTCGTCGCCCAGTACGCCTGAACACGTACGTCTGAACATGTACGCCTGAATGCGTACGGCCCGAACATGTACGGCCCGAACACGTAAGGTCCGACGCACCCTTGGCCCAAGCGCCGTGCCCCGCAGCAGATGCGGGGCACGGCGCTTTTCCCGTGGGAAATTCCGGAACGAAAGTGCCGGTCCTTGCTGCCGGTCGTACTTCCCCTTCCGGAATCCCCGGAAAATTATCCTCGACCCATGAAGATACTCCTGAGCGGAACCGCATCGGATTCCCACACATGGAATCTCGTGTACCTCCGTCTCTTCCTCCAGGAACAGGGCCACCAGGTCGTCGGGCTCGGTCCCTGCGCCCCTGTCGAGCTGCTGCTCGCCGGCTGTCTGCGGCACGCGCCCGACGCGGTGGTGCTCAGCAGTGTCAACGGGCACGGCTACCGCGACGGACTCGCCGCCGTCCGCCGGCTGCGCGCGGAACCCGCCCTGGCCGGCCTCCCCGTGGTGCTCGGCGGCAAGCTCGGCGTCGCCGGACACCGCCAGGAGGCGGACGTGGCACGGCTGACCGAGGCCGGCTGCGACGCCGTGCTCGGCGAGGACCTGGACGCCCTGCGCGAGTTCCTCGCCGCGCGCGCCCGCAAGGAGGTGCCGGCTTGACCGCCCCGGCCTCCGCCCCCGCTCCCGACTTCGGCCGTTTCGTCGCGGCGTCCGCAGCCGCCGGCCGGCTCGTCGTCCAGCCCCGCATGGGCTTCGGCGACCCCGGCCGCATGCGGGCCGGGCTCGCCCGGACCAGGGCCGCCACCGCCCACACCGCGGGCACCCTGACCGTCGACAGCTACACCCGCGTCGGCGACCTCGACGCCGCCCGCGCCGCCGTCGCCGAGGGAAGCCGCCTCAACGGCTACCCGATCGCCGCGCACTCCCCGGCCACCACCCGGGCCGTCCTCGACGGGCTGTTCGACGCGGACTTCCCCGTACAGGTCAGGCACGGCTCCGCCCGCCCCCTGGCCATCGTCCGGGCGCTCACCGAGGCCGGCCTCGACGCCACCGAAGGCGGCCCCGTCTCGTACTGCCTGCCCTACGGCCGCACCCCCCTGCGGGAGTCCGTCACCGCCTGGGCCCGCGCCTGCGAACTCCTCGCCACCGGGGCGCGCCCCGGAGCCGTACCCCATCTGGAGAGCTTCGGCGGCTGCCTGCTCGGGCAGCTCTGCCCGCCCGGCCTCCTGGTGGCCACGAGCGTCCTGGAGTGCCTGTTCTTCGTGCAGTTCGGGCTGCGCAGCGTCTCGCTCAGCTACGCCCAGCAGACAGACCCGGCCCAGGACGAGGAGGCGCTGCGCGCCCTGCACCGGCTCGCCGCCGAATTCCTGCCCGACGGCATCGACCGCCACGTCGTCCTCTACACCTACATGGGCGTCTACCCGCGCACCGAACAGGGCGCCACCCGCCTCCTGGAGGCCTCCGCCCGCCTCGCCGTGCGCTCCGGCGCAGGCCGCCTCATCGTCAAGACCACCGCCGAGGCCCATCGCCTCCCGACCGTCGAGGAGAACGTCCGCGCCCTGGAGACCGCCGCCGCGACCGCCGCGCTCGCCGGACCCCCGGCCCCGGACCCCGCGGCC
>NZ_MWIG01001004.1:0-1281 GCF_002156145.1 Streptomyces sp. NRRL B-24572
CGGTGACCTTCACCGGCGGCCGGTTCCGGCGCGCACGCCTGGACACCGTGTGGCTGGACAACATCCGCACCGTGGGCAGCGACCTTGCCGAGACCACCTGGCTGGACACCGAGTGCCGCTCCAGCCTCCTGGCCGGCACCCAGCTCCACGGCAGCCAGATGCGCCGCACCGTCTTCCACCACTGCAAGTTCGACTCGGTCAACCTGCGCGCGGCCCAGCTGCGGGACGTCACGTTCGTCGACTGCCTGCTGCGGGACGTGGACTTCGCCGGCGCGAGCCTGAGGGGTGTCTCCTTCCCGGGGACGGCCCCGGACCGGGTCGACTTCACCAAGGCCACCCTCGCCCGGGTCGACCTGCGCGAGGCGGCCGCACTGAGCATCACGTCCGGTGTCGAGGTCCTCAAGGGCGCCACCATCAGCACCCTCCAGCTGTTCGACCTCGCTCCTGCCCTCGCCCAGCACGTCGGCCTCACCGTGAAGGACGGCTGACCACCCCCAACCCTTCACGGCTCCCCGGGCCCGGGACATCATCAACCCGCGTTACCGGATCGCAGTCGTTGTCGCCCTGGGGTGCGGGCTTCGTCAAGGCGAAGCCTTTGGTCTCTCACCCCACGATGTCGACTTCGAGCGCGGAGTTGTCCGCGTCCGCCGCCAGGTTCAACTCCTATCTGGACGACTTTACTTCGCCCTCCCCAAGGGAGGTAAGACGCGTATCGTCGACATGCCCCCATCGGTTGCCGACGGATCGGCCTCCCATTTCCTTGAGTACCCGGCTGCCGAAGTCGAGCTGCTCTGGGGTGGTCCGGAGCCCGAGCGGGAGAAGCAGGTCTTCCCTCTCCTTCTGGGCACTCCACACGGTCATGCCCTCCGGTCCAACGACTTCAACGACCATGCCTGGAAGGCCGCCCTTGCGGAGGCGGGCGTCATCCCCATGCGGGAGCCCGGGCAACGCTGGAAGGCGTCCCGCAAGGACGGCTTCCACGTACTCCGCCANNCTCCCCAGATTCTCCCCAGGGCTCCGGGGCGCCGCATTTCGACGAGTTCTCCAGCCTCCGACCTTGATCGTTTCGGCATCGTGAACTGCCCGTGAAACGCGGACCGATGCCATGTACATTTCACGCGCTCGGGCTTAGCGTCGGCCGCCGGCGCGACACAAGTCAGGACCCCGAGGAGCCGCTTTGACCACCCCACCGCCCCGCAGACGAGCACGCGGACTCGCGCTGGTCGCCGCGCTCGCGGCGACCAGCGCGAGTCCGCGTGCTCGTCTGCCGGGCGGCGGGGT
>NZ_MWIG01001005.1:0-2170 GCF_002156145.1 Streptomyces sp. NRRL B-24572
GGTCCCCTCCCGGTCGGCCGCCGGCGTTGTCGCGCTCCGGAACCGCTCAGGCGGCCGCGGGCTCGGGCGTCTGCCGTTCGGATCGGCTCGGAAGGGTCTCCGGGAGCAGGGCGAAGCAGCCGAGGCTCACCAGGGCGACCAGGGTGAGGTAGGCCGCGACGCCCCAGGGCGGGCCCGAGCCGCCGTCCGAGAGGGTGGTGGCGACGATCGGCGTCAGCGCACCGCCCAGGACGCCCGCCAGGTTGTAGCCGACGGCGGCTCGGGCCCGCCCTGGGGCGTCGCGGCCTACCTCACCCTGGTCGCCCTGGTGAGCCTCGGCTGCTTCGCCCTGCTCCCGGAGACCCTTCCGAGCCGATCCGAACGGCAGACGCCCGAGCCCGCGGCCGCCTGAGCGGTTCCGGAGCGCGACAACGCCGGCGGCCGACCGGGAGGGGACCCGGTCGGCCGTCGGCGTGCGTGGAAGGGCGTCAGGCCTCGACGCTGTTCTTCGCCTCCGCGTCGGTCGCCTCGGCCGCCTCGCGCTGTGCCTGCTTCTTGGAGGCGATCAGGCTGGTGACGGTGGTGACGGCCAGGACACCGCCGATGACCGCCAGCGAGAACGGGATGCCGATCTCCGGTACGTGCACCCCGGACTCGTGCAGGGCGTGCAGCACCAGCTTCACGCCGATGAAGCCGAGGATCACCGACAGGCCGTAGCTGAGGTGGACCAGCTTCTTGAGCAGGCCGCCGATCAGGAAGTACAGCTGCCGCAGACCCATGAGGGCGAAGGCGTTGGCGGTGAAGACGATGTACGGGTCCTGGGTGAGGCCGAAGATCGCCGGGATGGAGTCGAGGGCGAAGAGGATGTCGGTGGTGCCGATGGCGAGCATGACGACCATCAGCGGGGTCAGCACCCGCTTGCCGTTGTTGCGGATGAAGAGCTTGGTGCCGTGGTACCGGTCGGCGACGCCGAACTTCTTCTCGACGGTCTTGAGGAGACGGTTCTCCTCCCAGTCGTCCTCCTCCTCGTCGGAGCGCGCCTCCTGGATGAGCTTCCAGGCGGTGTAGATCAGGAACGCGCCGAAGAGGTAGAAGACCCAGGAGAAGCTCGCGATGATCGCGGCGCCGGCGGCGATGAAGATCGCGCGGAGCACCAGGGCGATCAGCACGCCCACGAGCAGCACCCGCTGCTGGAGGTGGGAGGGGACCGAGAACTTCGCCATGATCAGGACGAAGACGAAGAGGTTGTCGACGCTGAGCGACTTCTCGGTGACGTAGCCCGCGAAGAACTCTCCGGACGCCTGGGCGTTGCCGAAGACCAGCAGGCCGAGGCCGAAGAGCGCGGCGAGCACGATCCAGACGATCGTCCAGGCTCCGGCTTCCTTGACCGACACGTCATGGGGCTTGCGCCCGATGAAGAAGTCGGCACCGATCAGGGCACCCAGACCGAGAATGGTCAGGACCCACAGGGTCATCGAAACGTCCACTGCGCCTCCGGCGTCGTACGGCTACTGATCACGTCGTCGCTGCCGGAGGTCTCTTCCACCCGGGCGACTGACGGGCCGCCGGGCCGACGCCCCGGGATCAGATCATGATGATCCGTCCGTATTGACGGGTACGCCGCACATAGGGGAGTACTCCCCTCCGCACCAAGAAGACTACCCGAAAGACCAAGGGAAGGTAAAGAGAAGGGTAAAGGGCCACCAAAAGACCAGGTCAGACCCGCTTTCCATAACGAGCTGACGCCACCTGCGTGAGGACCTGACGGAGGATCGCGCTGCCCGGCGGAAGGAGCGGCGGCTCGTACGACCACGCGTGACCGACCCAGGGGTCGGCGAGGTGGTCGTCGGGCACGGGGGTGAGCCGCAGCAGCGAGCGCCACAGGGGGTCGAGCAGCGGCCCGTACGCGGCCGCGTCCTCCCGGGCCGCGACCATCAGCAGATGGACGCCGACCGAGGGTCCCTCGTCGGCGAGGTACCGCAGTCGGGTGACCGCCCGGTCGTCGAAGCCGTGCGGGAAGTCGTGCACGATCAGCAGCTGCCGGGCCGTGTCGAGGCCGGGCGGCAGCGCGTCGGCCGCCCCGCCCCGCAGTGCCATCTGAAGCAGGTCGACCCGCTCCGTGAGCTGCTCGAGGACCGCCGAGACACCGGCCGCGCCCCGGGCCGGCGGGGCGGCCGCCCCCGTCTCCACG
>NZ_MWIG01001006.1:0-1880 GCF_002156145.1 Streptomyces sp. NRRL B-24572
GGGGCGGCAGGTGCTCCGTCCCGGTCGGCCGGCTGTCGCACCAGACCGTCTCCAGGTCGTTCAGCTCCGCCAGCGGAGAGACGTCCACTGTGTCGAGGACATGGGCGCAGCCCAGTTCGATGGTGCGCAAGGAGGGGAACACCCGGACGAGCGGCCCGAGGGAGGGCAGGTCGCCGTGGGCGAGGCACACGTCCACGATCGCCGGCATCACCAGGTCGGGCGGGCAGGTGTCCAGGTCGTCCACGTCGATGGAGAGAGACGTGAGGGAAGGCAGGACGGCGAGCCCTCGCCACTGCTCGGCTGCGAGGTCCGGCGCGCTCCACAGGAGGACTTCGGTCAGCTGCCCGAGGTGCCGCAGCGCGCCCAGCCCCCTGTGGGGCCAGGTCGACATCGAGAGCGAGGCGAGCGGCGCGGCGGCGGGGAGGTCGTCGGCCGACCAGATCGCCTCGGGGGGGAAGTCGAGGGCGAGGTGCTCCAGCCGGTCCAGCCCCGACAGGAAGGCCAGGGAGAGCGAGTGGAGGGTCCTCTCCAGGGTCAGCTGCGTGGGGTTGCAGCGGTGGAGGAGGGCTGCCACCACGTCGTTCGTCACCTGGGGGCCGATGCTCAGACGGGTGGGGCGCAGGCCGAGGCGCGTCAGTTCGTCGACCTGCTCGTTGTGGCGGACCGTGAAGTCGAGCCCGGCCGGGTCGAGCCGAGCGACGACCCCCTCGGCGTACGTGCGGTTGTCGAAGCGTGACCATGCCCAGATGAGCTGGGAACGGACGCCCACCGAGGAGTGGCCGGCGAAGCGGGCCAGGTAGGGGATCGCCGCGTCGACGGAGACGTGCGTCGCGGTCGTCACCACCATCTGGGCCTCCTCGTCGCTCAGTCCCTCCGGACCGGGCAGCAGGTCGAGGACCAGCCGGCCCACACCCGCCAGCTCGCGGGCCTCATCGAATGTACGAGGCGGGATCACCTCCGACGTGCGCTGCAGGACCTCCTCCCGTACCTCCGGGGACACCTCCGTCGCATGGTCCAGGGCCGTCGCCGCCAGGAGCACCAGGCGGAGCCGGACCGGGCGGTTCGTGGCCGCGTCCGCCGCTTTCAGCAGCTCCTGGAGGATCTCCGCGCACTCGCGCGGCCGCGCGTGGCCCACCGCCATGCGGATGACGTCCTCCCACTGGTCGTCGGCCGCGTGCCGGACCAGGACGCCGATGTCCCAGTGGTCCACCAGGGCCTTGGCCGCCAGGTAGTCCTGGAAGGTGCGGTGGACGAAGTCGACGGTGTCCGCGGTCGGCTCGCGCAGCAGGCCGCTGCGGTGGAGGAGGTGGGTGAAGACCTTCTCCGGCGGATACTGCGCGGCCTCCTGGACCGCCGGGACCGCCTCCCGTACGAGCGATTCCGCGCGGGCCCGGTCCAGCTGGGTGCGGCCGTTGAGCGTCAGCCAGTACGCGAGGCGCTGGATCAGCTGGATCTGCGGGGCCTCGTCGAGGGCGAGGCCGGACGGCGCCCCCATGTCCCGCTCGCGGTCGCGGCGCGCGAGGAGCATCGACAGGGCGGCCTCGTACAGGGCCTTGCGGCCGCGGGGCAGGAACCCGCGCCGGTCGCGGTGGAGGGCGCAGATGAGCCCGCACATGAGGGGGTTGGTGGCGAGCTGGGCCACGTGCTCGGCGGTGCGCAGCGCGTCGAGGAGCGGCTGCTCGTACGGCTCCGCCTCCGGCCCGGCGGCCCGGTGCCAGCGGCGTACGAAGGTGGCGACCTCGGAGCGGGTCATGGGGGAGAGGGCCAGCTCGGTGAAGCCGTCCGCGGCCAGCCAGTCGTCGCGTACGGCCGTGGGGCGGGAGGTGACGAGCCAGCGGTTGCCCTCGTACGCGTCGAGGAGGCTCCGGAGCCAGTCGCGG
>NZ_MWIG01001007.1:0-4211 GCF_002156145.1 Streptomyces sp. NRRL B-24572
GCCGTACGAACTGGCCCGGCGGCTCGCCTCGCTCGACCATCTGAGTGCCGGCCGGGCCGCCTGGAACGTGGTCACCTCGTCCGACGCGTTCACCGGTGAGAACTTCCGGCGCGGCGGCTTCCTGGACCGCGCCGATCGGTATACGCGTGCGGCCGAGTTCCTCGGCGTGGTGCGGGAGTTGTGGGATTCCTGGACTCCGGACGGGGAGCCGGGGACCTTCGCGCACAGCGGGCCTCAGTTCCGGATCGAGGGCTCGTTCCCCGTACCGCGCTCTCCGCAGGGGCAGCCGGTCGTCATCCAGGCCGGGGACTCCGGTGAGGGGCGGGAGTTCGCGGCCTCCGCCGCTGATGTGGTCTTCACGAGGCATTCCACCCTGGAGGCCGGGCGGGAGTTCTACGCCGACGTCAAGGGGCGGCTCGCCCGGTACGGGAGGCAGCCCGGCGACCTGAAGATCATGCCGGGGGTGACGTACGTCCTCGGCGACAGTGATGCCGACGCGCAGGAGCGGGCGGCCGAGATCCGCCGGCAGCAGGTCTCCCCGCAGAACGCGATCCTCGCGCTCGAACAGGTCTGGGGCCGTGATCTGTCCGGATACGACCCCGACGGGCCGCTTCCGGACGTCGATCCCGACCCGGACTCCGTGCTCGTCCAGGGCCGGGTGCGGGTCGCCGATCCGGTCGGGGTGGCCAGGAAGTGGCGGGCGCTGTCGGAGGAGAAGGGTCTCTCGATCCGTCAGACCGTCATCGAGACCGGCAGCCGGCAGTCCTTCGTGGGCTCCCCGGCGACCGTCGCGGCGGCCCTGGAGGAGTTCGTCGCCACGGACGCCGCCGACGGCTTCATCCTCGTCCCCCACCTCACCCCCGGCGGCCTCGACGACTTCGTCGACCGGGTCGTGCCGCTGCTCCAGGAGCGCGGGGTCTTCCGTACGGAGTACGCGGGCACCACATTGCGGTCGCACCTCGGGCTTCCCGAGCCCGTATGGAAAGGTGACACACCATGAGCACGGATCCACACCAGGACTGGCAGCACTGGCACGAGCAGCGGGAGGCGGCCGTCGCCTCCTCGTACGGCCCGCTCTCCCTCACGGGCACCCACTGGCTCGCCGACTTCCCCGAGGGCCGCATTCCGGCCGTTCCCGGTGAGTGGCGGGAGGACGGTGACGAGATGGTCCTGACGGCGGGCGCCGAGGACGGGCTCACCGTCGACGGCAAGCCCTTCGCCGGCACGGTCCGGCTCACCGCCGACCACGGCCCGATCCACGAGTCCCGCGTCGAGTCGGCGGGGCGGCGGCTCGTGGTGCTGCGGCGCGAGGGCCTCTGGGCCGTACGGGACTTCGACCCCGGCTCGGAGGCGCGCCACGCCTTCCGGGGCATCGAGGCCACCCCGTACGACGAGCGCTGGGTGGTGCCCGGTGTGTTCCGGCCGTACGCGCAGACGCGCAGCGTACGGGTGGAGAACGCCGACGGCCGGGAGCGCGGCCTCGGGCTCTCCGGGGAGCTGGTCTTCGAGCTGCACGGCGGCGAGCACGTCCTGCAGGTGGCCGTCGAGGACGACGGCACCCTGTGGGCGGTCTTCGCGGACTCCACCAGCGGCCGCGACAGCTACCGCTTCCGTTTCCTGCGGCCCGAGGCACCGGCGTCGGACGGCTCGGTGACGGTGGACTTCAACCGCGCTCTGCTGCCGCCGTGCGCCTTCGCGGACCACTTCATCTGCCCCTTCCCGCCGCCCGGGAACACGCTCGACACCGCCGTGGCGGCGGGGGAGCGGCGGCTGAACCAGGCCTGACCTGGCCTTTTCCGTAGCGGTGAGCCCCCGGCCGGGAAGGCCGGGGGGCTCCCGTCCGTACGGCGGTCTTGTGCGTCCGCTCCGGGAGGGCCACTATCACTGGCGGTGCATGTCAGGAACACGTCACCTGATGGCGCCTCACGGGCCCGTCATCCACGGGCCCCTCCGCTTTTCCCAGAAGGAGAATTGTGAGGAGCACAGTGAGGAACACCCGCACCCGTCTGCTCGCCGTCGCCGCCGGCCTCGCCGCCGCGACCGCGCTCGGACTCCCCGGCGCCCAGGCCGCCCCCGTGCCCGGCCCCGCCGGAGCCGCCCAGCTCGCCCGCGCCGACGCCGCCGTCGAGGCCGCCGGGGTCGGCGGCACCGCCTGGTACGTCGACCAGGCGTCGGGCCGGGTCGTCGTCACCGCCGACTCCACCGTCACCGACGCCGGACTCGCCAAGATCCAGAGAGCGGCCGGCGCCGACGCCGGGGCGCTCCGGGTCCAGCGCACCCCCGGCGTCTTCAAGCCGCTGCTCGCCGCCGGAGACGCCATCTACGGCGGCGGCTACCGCTGCTCGCTCGGCTTCAACGTGGTCAGCGGCTCCACGTACTACTTCCTGACCGCCGGCCACTGCGGCAACGTCGCGAAGACCTGGTACACCAACTCCGCGCAGTCGACCCTGATCGGCGCCACCGTCGGCTCCAGCTTCCCGGGCAACGACTACGCCCTGGTCCGCTACGACAACACCTCGCTCAGCCACTCCGGCGGCTACAGCGCCGCCGACGCCTACGTGGGCGAGTCCGTCAAGCGCACCGGCTCCACCACCGGCACCCACGGCGGTACGGTCACCGGCCTCAACGCCACCGTCCACTACTCCAGCGGCGGCACGGTGAAGGGCCTGATCCAGACCAACGTCTGCGCCGAGCCCGGCGACTCCGGCGGCCCGCTCTACGACGGGACCAAGGCGCTCGGCATCACCTCCGGCGGCAGCGGCGACTGCCGGTCGGGCGGCACCACCTTCTTCCAGCCGGTGCCCGAGGCGCTCGCCGCGTACAAGGTCAGCATCTACTGATTCCCCTCCCGCACGGACACCCACTGATCCCCCCCACAGGAGGAACAAGAAGTGACCACCCCCACCAAGAAGTTCCGGCTGCTCGCCCTCACCGCCGGTCTCGTCGCCGCCGCCGCGACGCTCGGCGTCCCCACCGCGAACGCCGACTCCACGCAGACGTTCAGCGCCACCCGGCTCTCCGCGGCGAGCGACGCCGTCCTCGCCGCCGACGTGGCCGGCACCGCCTGGCGCGTCGACACCGCCACCGGCCAGGTCGTCGTCACCGCCGACTCCACCGTCTCCCAGGCCGAGATCGCCAGGATCAAGCGCAAGGCCGGGGCCAACGCCGGGGCGCTGCGCATCGAGCGCACCCCCGGCACGTTCAACAAGCTGATCTCCGGCGGCGACGCCATCTACGCGAGCAGCTGGCGCTGCTCGCTCGGCTTCAACGTCAAGGACAGCGCGGGGAACTACTACTTCCTCACCGCCGGCCACTGCACCGACGGCGCGGGCACCTGGTGGTCCAACTCCACCCACAGCACCGTGCTCGGTTCCACGGCCGGGTCGAGCTTCCCGACCAACGACTACGGCATCGTGCGCTACACCAACACCACGGTCACCAAGTCCGGCACGGTCGGCAGCGTCGACATCACCAGCGCCGCCAACGCCACCGTCGGCATGTCCGTCACCCGCCGCGGCTCCACCACCGGCATCCACAGCGGCACGGTGACTGGCCTCAACGCCACCGTGAACTACGGCGGCGGCGACATCGTCTACGGCATGATCCAGACCAACGTCTGCGCCGAGCCCGGCGACTCCGGCGGCCCGCTCTACTCGGGCAGCAAGGCGATCGGTCTCACCTCGGGCGGCAGCGGCAACTGCTCCTCGGGCGGGACGACCTTCTTCCAGCCCGTGACGGAGGCCTTGAGCGCGTACGGGGTCAACGTCTACTGATCCCGCGTCCGAACAGGTCCCTCCGGCTGCCGACGGGCGGCCGGAGGGACCGCGCCTTCCAGGACCTCCTGCGCGTCCTCTACGCCGTGGTTTCGCCCGCCTGCGAGGCGATCGGCTCCGCCTCCGCCTCCGGCTTCCGCTTCAGGGAGGACATCACCAGCGTCACCGTGGCGCCGACGACCGCCCACACCGACAGGACCACCATCGAGGCGGTCATGTCGTTGCCCTTGAAGTACGCGATCGAGCGCGCCGCCCAGGTGCCCGCGCCCGGCGGCAGGTACGGGCCGATCGCCCTCCAGAACGGCGGCAGCATCGGCAGCGGGAAGGCGCCGCCCGCGCTGGGATTGCCCGCGATCACGATGAGCAGGATCGCCAGGCCGATGCCGACGATCCCGAAGACGGACTGGAGCGCCAGGGTGGCGGCGCCTTCCCGCTGCC
>NZ_MWIG01001008.1:0-248 GCF_002156145.1 Streptomyces sp. NRRL B-24572
CGCGCATCTGCTGCTCGTCGCCTGGGTCAGCCTGCGCCCACGGGACGTCGCCTGGGTGACCCCGCCGAACACGATCCCGCTGCACGGCCTGCGGGCCGATCTCGCGCTCGGCGGCGCCGCGGCGGCCCGGCTGATCGGCGAGGGCCTGCTGCTCCTGGCCCCGCTCGGGGTGCTGCTCCCGATGGCCGACGGACGGCTGCACGTCTCCGGGTGGGCCTCCCTGGCCCGGACGACCGCCGCCGGCGCGC
>NZ_MWIG01001008.1:324-530 GCF_002156145.1 Streptomyces sp. NRRL B-24572
GCCGGAGGAGCAGGCCGGGTCGGGCTTCTCAGGGTGCGACCCCGAAGATTTCCAGGGTCCCGATCGCACCGTAGACGGACGCTTCATCCCCCTTTGCGGCAGCAGTATGGAGTCATCGGGAGCCCGGAGGAGCGGCTCCCGGACCGACTCCGAAGGAGCCCACCATGGCCGCACTGACCCGCCCCCGTGACGGACGCGTGCTCGGC
>NZ_MWIG01001009.1:0-3442 GCF_002156145.1 Streptomyces sp. NRRL B-24572
CGAGGGCGCCCTCGGCGACCGCGGCCTGGAGGCCCAGGAGGACGAGGACGAGGAGGGCGAGGGCGTCACCGGTGCTGCCGACCAGGTGGGCGCTCCACAGCCTGCGCAGCGGCTGATGGCGCAAGAGGGCGCGTACGGCGCGCTCCCGGGAATCCGCGACGAGTGCGGCGTCGGAATCGCCCAGGCGGTCTGGCTGCTCTGCTCGCGTCATCCGTCCACCCTATCCGGACGGCCTTGCTCCCCGCGGCCCGTGCCCGAACAAACGTAGGGGGGCGGAAGCACGCACCCGCCCGGAAGACGGAGGAGGACGGAAGCCCGCTCCCGCCCGGAAAACGGAGGAGGGCGGGAACACCGCTCCCGCCCTCCCCCACACCCCTTCGGGTACTACTCCGGCTTGGCCGCCGCCGTCTTCTTGGCGGCGGTCTTCTTCGCCGTGGCCGTCTTCGCCGTGGTCGTCTTCTTCGCCGCGGTCTTCTTGGCGGTCGTGGTCTTCTTCGCCGCCGTCTTCGTGGCCGTCTTCTTCGCCGCGGCCTTCTTCGCCGGGGCCTTCTTGGCGGCCTTCTTCGCCGGCCCCTTGGCCCGCTTCTCGGCGAGCAGCTCGTAGCCGCGCTCGGGTGTGATCGTCTCCACACTGTCGCCGGTGCGCAGGGTGGCGTTGGTCTCGCCGTCCGTCACGTACGGGCCGAACCGCCCGTCCTTGACGACCACGGGCTTCTCGCTGACCGGGTCGGTGCCCAGCTCCTTCAGCGGCGGCTTGGCCGCGGCCCGGCCCCGCTGCTTCGGCTGCGCGTAGATCGCGAGCGCCTCTTCAAGGGTGATCGTGAAGAGCTGCTCCTCGTCCGTCAGCGACCGCGAGTCCGTGCCCTTCTTCAGGTACGGGCCGTAGCGGCCGTTCTGCGCGGTGATCTCGACGCCTTCGGCGTCCGCGCCGACGACCCGCGGCAGGGACATCAGCCGGAGCGCGTCCTCCAGGGTGACCGTGTCGAGGGACATCGACTTGAAGAGGGAGGCCGTACGCGGCTTCACCGCGTTCTTGCCGGTCTTCGGGGTGCCCTCGGGCAGGATCTCCGTCACGTACGGGCCGTAGCGGCCGTCCTTGGCGACGATCTGGTGGCCGCTGACCGGGTCCGTACCCAGCTCGAAGTCACCGCTCGGCTTGGCGAGCAGCTCTTCCGCGAGCTCGACGGTCAGCTCGTCGGGGGCGAGGTCGTCGGGCACGTCGGCCCGCTGGTGGCCCTCCTGCTCCTTCTCACCGCGCTCGACGTACGGGCCGTAGCGGCCGACGCGGAGCACGATGCCGTTGCCGACGGGGAAGGAGGAGATCTCGCGCGCGTCGATCGCACCGAGGTCGGTGACGAGCTCCTTGAGGCCGCCGAGGTGGTCGCCGTCGCCGTTCCCGGCGTCCGCCGCGCCGCCCGTACCGCCGGACTCGCCCTCACCGAAGTAGAAACGCTTCAGCCACGGCACGGCCTGGGCCTCACCGCGCGCGATGCGGTCGAGGTCGTCCTCCATCTTGGCAGTGAAGTCGTAGTCGACGAGCCGCCCGAAGTGCTTCTCCAGGAGGTTGACGACGGCGAAGCTCAGGAAGGACGGGACGAGCGCCGTGCCCTTCTTGAAGACGTAGCCGCGGTCGAGGATGGTGCCGATGATCGAGGCGTACGTCGACGGGCGGCCGATCTCGCGCTCTTCCAGCTCCTTGACCAGCGAGGCCTCGGTGTAGCGGGCCGGCGGCTTGGTCGCGTGGCCGTCCGCCGTGATCTCCTCGGCGGTCAGCGCGTCGCCCTCGGCGACCTGCGGCAGGCGCCGCTCGCGGTCGTCGAGCTCCGCGTTCGGGTCGTCGGCCCCCTCCACGTACGCCTTCATGAAGCCGTGGAAGGTGATCGTCTTGCCGGACGCGCTGAACTCGGCGTCACGACCGTCGGCCGCCCGGCCGCCGATCTTCACGGTGACCGAGTTGCCGGTCGCGTCCTTCATCTGGGAGGCGACGGTCCGCTTCCAGATCAGCTCGTACAGCTTGAACTGGTCGCCCGTGAGGCCGGTCTCCGCCGGGGTGCGGAAACGATCACCCGAAGGCCGGATCGCCTCGTGCGCCTCCTGCGCGTTCTTGACCTTGCCCGCGTAGACGCGCGGCTTCTCCGGCAGGTAGTCGGCACCGTACAGCTGCGTGACCTGCGCCCGGGCCGCCGCGACGGCGGTGTCGGAGAGGATCGTGGAGTCCGTACGCATGTAGGTGATGAAGCCGTTCTCGTACAGCTTCTGCGCCACCTGCATGGTCGCCTTCGCACCGAAGCCCAGCTTGCGGCTCGCCTCCTGCTGGAGGGTGGTGGTCCGGAAGGGGGCGTACGGGGAGCGGCGGTACGGCTTCGACTCGACCGAACGCACCGAGAACGCCGTGTCGGCGAGCGCGGCGGCCAGCGCCCGCGCGTTCGCCTCGTCCAGGTGGAGCACGTTCGCGGTCTTCAGCTGCCCGTCGGCGCCGAAGTCGCGGCCCTGCGCGACGCGCCTGCCGTCGACCGTGTTCAGCCGGGCGACCAGCGAGGACGGGTCGGAGGCGTCACCGGAGCGGCCGGTGCCGAAGGTGCCGGTGAGGTCCCAGTACTCGGCGGAACGGAACGCGATGCGCTCGCGCTCCCGCTCGACGACGAGACGGGTGGCGACGGACTGCACACGGCCGGCGGACAGCCGCGGCATGACCTTCTTCCACAGGACCGGCGAGACCTCGTAGCCGTACAGCCGGTCCAGGATGCGGCGGGTCTCCTGCGCGTCGACCATGCGCTGGTTCAGCTCGCGCGGATTGGCGACGGCCTCGCGGATCGCGTCCTTGGTGATCTCGTGGAAGACCATCCGGTGGACCGGGACCTTGGGCTTCAGGACTTCCTGGAGGTGCCACGCGATGGCCTCGCCCTCGCGGTCCTCATCGGTGGCGAGGAAGAGCTCGTCGGACTCGGCGAGCAGCTCCTTGAGCTTCCTGACCTGCGCCTTCTTGTCTGCGTTGACGACGTAGATCGGCTGGAAGTCGTGCTCGACGTCGACCCCGAGGCGGCGCACCTCGCCGGTGTACTTCTCCGGCACCTCCGCGGCGCCGGAGGGGAGGTCGCGGATGTGCCCGACGCTCGCCTCGACGACGTAGCCGGGGCCGAGGTAGCCCTTGATCGTCTTCGCCTTGGCAGGCGACTCGACGATGACGAGTCGGCGGCCGCCGTGTGCGGTCTCGCTGGTCGGGGACAACTTCGCTCTTCTCTCCGGATCGACACTCTCTGGCACGTACGGCGCTGGCACGCACGGCAGCGGCACGGACGGTGACGCTCCCGTCGCTGCGGAGTGTGACGGTACAACCCGCCCCCGTGTCAAACGGCAAAAGCCCGCAACGGCCACTCGAACGGTAACCCGAGTCCTGGCATTCCTGCCGCCCGACTCCCGGTCGGGCGGCAGGAATGCCAGG
>NZ_MWIG01000101.1:0-3169 GCF_002156145.1 Streptomyces sp. NRRL B-24572
GGTTGAAGCACTGCCCACTGTGCGTCAGTCAGATCTCCGCGAGCCACGAATCGAGATCATTCCAGCCCTTGATCCACTTCTGAAACAGGCCCTAGGCATATGCCTATGCGATGCGGTCCAGGACGATCGGGTTCGGGGTGAAGGCCGTGCCCGGGGCCGCGATGTCCCAGGCCGACTCCAGGGACTTCAGCGCGTAGTCGAACTTCTCCGGGGTGTCCGTGTGGAGGGTGAGGAGAGGCTGGCCCGCCGTCACCGTGTCGCCCGGCTTCGCGTGGAGCTCGACGCCCGCGCCCGCCTGCACCGGGTCCTCCTTGCGGGCCCGGCCCGCGCCCAGGCGCCAGGCGGCGATGCCGATGTCGTACGCGTCGAGGCGGGTCAGGACACCGGTCGACGGGGCCGTGACGACGTGCTGCTCGCGGGCGACCGGGAGGGTCGCGTCCGGGTCGCCGCCCTGGGCCGCGATCATCCGGCGCCAGACGTCCATCGCCGAGCCGTCCGCGAGGGCCTTCGCCGGGTCGGCGTCCTTGATGCCGGCCGCGTCGAGCATCTCGGCCGCGAGGGCGATCGTGAGGTCGACGACGTCCTTCGGGCCGCCGCCGGCGAGGACCTCGACGGACTCGCGGACCTCCAGGGCGTTGCCCGCGGTGAGGCCGAGCGGGGTGGACATGTCGGTGAGGAGCGCGACCGTCTTCACGCCGCTGTCGGTGCCGAGGCCGACCATCGTCCGCGCCAGCTCGCGCGCGTCCTCGATGTTCTTCATGAAGGCGCCGGTGCCGACCTTGACGTCCAGGACCAGGGAGCCGGTGCCTTCGGCGATCTTCTTCGACATGATCGACGAGGCGATCAGCGGGATCGCCTCGACCGTGCCGGTGACGTCGCGGAGGGCGTACAGCTTCTTGTCCGCGGGGGCCAGGCCGTCGCCCGCCGCGCAGATGACCGCGCCCGTGGTGTCGAGGACGTGCAGCATCTCCTCGTTGGAGAGCAGGGCGCGCCAGCCCGGGATGGACTCCAGCTTGTCCAGCGTGCCGCCGGTGTGGCCGAGGCCGCGGCCGGAGAGCTGCGGCACGGCCGCGCCGCAGGCGGCGACGAGCGGGGCGAGCGGGAGGGTGATCTTGTCGCCGACGCCGCCGGTGGAGTGCTTGTCGGCGGTCGGCCGGGAGAGGGAGTCGAAGTTCATGCGCTCGCCGGACGCGATCATCGCGGCGGTCCAGCGGGCGATCTCCGCGCGGTTCATGCCGTTCAGCAGGATGGCCATGGCCAGGGCGGACATCTGCTCGTCGGCGACCTCACCGCGGGTGTACGCGTCGATGACCCAGTCGATCTGCTCGGGGCTCAGCTCGCCCTTGTCCCGCTTGGTGCGGATGACGGAGATGACGTCCATGGTGGTGCCTCTTTCTACGCGCATAGAGGGGGAGGAAAGGGGAGCGACCCTCCCATCGTGCCGGAAGGGTCGCTCCGAGGTGCTACTTGGCGAGGTGGTCGGGCCCGAAGGCCTGCGGAAGCATGTCCGCCAGGGTGAGGAACCCGGCGGGCGTCTCCAGGACCAGTTCGGGGCCCCCGAACTCGTACAGGAGCTGCCGGCAGCGCCCGCACGGGACGAGGGACTCGCCCCGGCCGTCCACGCACACGAAGTGCGTGAGCCGGCCTCCGCCGGTCGCCTGGAGCTGCGAGACGAGCCCGCACTCGGCGCACAGGCCGAGGCCGAAGGAGGCGTTCTCCACGTTGCAGCCGGAGACCACCCGCCCGTCGTCCACGAGGGCCGCCGCGCCGACCGGGAAGCCCGAGTACGGGGCGTACGCGCGGGACATCGCCTCGCGGGCGGTCTCCCGGAGCAGCTCCCAGTCGGGCTCCGCAGCGGCGGGCGTCACTTGCCCTGGCCCTTCCGGTACGGCAGGCCGTCCGCCTTCGGCATCCGCAGGCGCTGCGCCGAGAGGGCGAGCACGAGCAGGGTGGTGATGTACGGGGCGGCGTCGACGAACTGGCTCGGGACCTGGTCGGTGACGAAGTACCAGATGAAGAAGCCGGCGGAGAAGATCCCGGAGACGACCGCGGACATGTACTTCTTCTTGTACAGCTGCCACGCGGCGGCGATCACCAGGAGCAGCGCGACGAGCAGAAGCAGCGCGTGGACGTTCTCGGCACCGCCGCGCAGCTTGAGGCTGTCGGTGAAGCCGAAGAGGCCGGCGCCCATGGCCATGCCGCCGGGCATCCAGTTGCCGAAGATCATGGCGGCGAGACCGATGTAGCCGCGGCCGCCGGTCTGGCCCTCCTGGTAGATGCCGGTGGAGACGATCGCCAGGAAGGCGCCGCCGAGGCCGGCGAGGCCGCCGGAGACGACGACGGCGATGTACTTGTACTTGTAGACGTTGACGCCGAGGGACTCGGCGGCGACCGGGTTCTCACCGCAGGAGCGCAGCCGCAGGCCGAAGGCCGTGCGCCACAGGATCCACCAGGTGGCCGGGATGAGCAGGGCGGCCACGATCGTGAGCACCGACAGGTTGGTGACCAGGCCGCCGAGGATGCCGGCGAGGTCCGAGATCAGGAACCAGTGCTTGGCGTGGAGGTCCGCCAGCCAGTCGGAGAGCCCCGGGATGGTGATGTCGGTGATCGGGTCGATGCGCGGGGACTGCTTGGAGGAGCCGCCCTCGGCCTTGTCGAAGGTGAAGTTCGACAGGTACTTGGTGAAGCCGACCGCGAGGATGTTGATCGCCACACCGGAGACGATGTGGTTCACGTTGAACGTGACGGTGATGATCGCGTGCAGCAGACCGCCGACCGCGCCGCCGAGGATGCCGACGACGACACCCGTCCACGGGCCCCACTGGTAGCCGGCCCAGGCGCCGAACCAGGTGCCGAGGACCATCATGCCTTCGAGGCCGATGTTCACGACGCCCGCGCGCTCGGCCCACAGACCGCCGAGACCGGCCATGGCGATGGGCACGGCGAGCTGGAGCGCGCCGGAGATCTGGCCGACGGAGGTGAGGTCGTCGGCCCCGGAGACGACGCGGACGAACGAGAAGAGGACGAGACCGGCCGCGACGATCAGCAGGATCCAGGGCCAGGTCAGCTTGCGGCGTCCGGCCTTCTTGGGCGCGGCGCTCGGCTTGGCAACGGTGCCGGTGCTCATGCCGCCACCTCCTTGTCGGTCTTGATGGCGCCGCCGGCGGCG
>NZ_MWIG01001010.1:0-882 GCF_002156145.1 Streptomyces sp. NRRL B-24572
GGGGCCGGGCTGATCCTGCGGGGCTTCCACTGGCCGCTGGACGTGTTCGCCAGTCTCTGCCTGAGTTTTCTGACCCTGGCGGTCAGTTCCACGTGTACGCGTCGAAGTTCCGGCTGAACTCCCCCTGGTTGTAGCGGTCCCAGTTGATCGACCAGGTCATCAGGCCGCGCAGGGCCGGCCAGGTGCCGTGGGTCGTGTAGGTGCCGCAGTTCTGCTTCTTCGTCAGGCAGTCCAGGGCCTTGTTCACCTCGGTCGGGGTGGTGTGGCCGTTGCCCGCCTGGGTGGAGGCCGGGAGGCCGATGGCGACCTGCTCGGGGCGGAGGGGCGGGAAGAAGCGGTCCGTGTTGCCGGCGACCGGGAAGCCGGTGAGGAGCATGTCGGTCATGGCGATGTGGAAGTCGGCGCCGCCCATCGAGTGGTACTGGTTGTCGAGGCCCATGATGGAGCCCGAGTTGTAGTCCTGGACGTGGAGCAGGGTCAGGTCGTCGCGCAGGGCGTGGATGACCGGGAGGTAGGCGCCGGCGCGGGGGTCCTGGCCGCCCCAGGGGCCGGAGCCGTAGTACTGGTAGCCGAGCTGGACGAAGAAGGTCTCCGGGGCCATCGTCAGGACGAAGCCCGGGCCGTACTTGGCCTTCAGGGTCTTCACCGCCTGGATCAGGTTGACGACGACCGGGGTGGTGGGGTTGCGGAAGTCCGTGTCGCCGGTCTGGAGCGACAGGGAGTGGCCCTCGAAGTCGATGTCCAGGCCGTCGAGTCCGTACTCGTCGATGATCTTCGAGACGGAGGAGACGAAGGTGTCGCGGGCCGTGGTGGTGGCGAGCTGCACCTGGCCGTTCTGGCCGCCGATGGAGATGAGGACCTTCTTGCCGGCGGCCTGCTTGG
>NZ_MWIG01001011.1:0-654 GCF_002156145.1 Streptomyces sp. NRRL B-24572
TCGGCACCGCCTACGTCGCCGCCTTCGCCGGGTCCCACCCGCTCGCCAAGAAGATCGGCGCCTGGCCCGCCGTGTTCTCCGTCGCCGGGGGCATGGCCGCCGCCTCCTGGGCCGTCACCCGCGGGAAGTAGCCGGTAAGCGGCCTCAGCCGCCCACCGCCTGGCTCACCGTGTAGATCAGGAGGCCCGCCAGGGCGCCGACCACCGTGCCGTTGATGCGGATGAACTGGAGGTCGCGGCCGATGTTGGCCTCGATCTTGCGGGAGGTCTGGGTCGCGTCCCAGCCGGCGACCGTGTCCGTGATCAGGGACGTGATCTCGTGGCGGTACGTCGTGACCACGTACGCCGCCGCGTCTTCCGCCCAGCCTTCCACCTTCCCCTGCAGCCTCGTGTCCGTCGCCAGGCGCGTGCCCAGGGAGATCAGGGAGGCGCGGGCACGGAGGCGGAGCTGGCTGCGGTCGTCCTCGGCCGCCGCGATGATCAGGGACCGCACCGAGGCCCACGCCGAGGCGATGATGTCCTGGACCTCCGGGCGTGCCAGGAGGTCCGACTTCAGGCGCTCCACGCGCGCCCGCGTGTCCGTGTCTCCCTGGAGGTCCGTCGCGAAGTCCGTCAGGAAGCGGTCGATCGCGCCGCGCGCCGGGTGCCCCGGCAT
>NZ_MWIG01001012.1:0-5728 GCF_002156145.1 Streptomyces sp. NRRL B-24572
CCATCTCGGGGCTCCGCGCCGTACGAAGGGCGCGGAGCCCCGAGATGGTGCGTGTGGTCAGGCGCCGCAGGTCTTGTCGCCCTGGGCGATCCCGATCGCGAGGTCCGGCAGGGTGATCGCGCCGGCGATCGTGGCGCCGTTGGCGTCGGCGTTGAGGTTCTTGATGTCGGTCCGGCCGCCGGTGGCGTCGAGGCCGAACTGGCCCGGGGTGCCGTCGTTGATGCCGGTGCCCTTGATCCCGGAGCCGTCGGCGGCCGCACCGATGACGTTCGGGGTGGTGTCGCCGGCGTTGAGCGTGGCCGTGGCCGCCTTGAGCGCCTGCGCGTCGAGGACGAGCTTGTTCGCCTGGAGGCCGGCACCGGCGACGAGCTGGTCGCTGGTGAGCGGGGTCGCGGCGGCGGGCGAGGAGATGTTGAGCGACCAGGTGCCGAGGCTGCCGATCACCGGGAGGTTGACCGACTGCGTGGCGTGGACGCAGATGCCGTCCAGGCCCGCCTTGGCGATGCCGACCTCGGCGGCGCCCTTGGCCCCGCCGGCGTCGATGGTGTGCATGACCGCGCCGATGCCCTGAGGTGCGGCGACCGTCTTGGAGCTGAGGGTGAAGGGGACGCTCGTGAGCGAGAGGTTCGCGGCGAGCGCGCCCTGCACCATGGCCGTGGCCATGGCGGCGATGGCCGCCGTCGCGGGCACGGCGAGGAACGCCGATCTGCGCCAGCGGGTGACACCTCTGGTCTCGTGCTGCATGGGATCTCCAACCGTCGTGCCGCACCGGTCGAATGACACTTTGCGGCTGCCTGTTCGAGAATTGGACAGTTAACTGAGAAGTGTCAATACTTCTGACAATCCTGAGAATTTTTCCCGCTGGTCTAGGCTTGGCCGATGGCACGGTTCAGGGAGACGGTCCGGACACTGCTGCGCGAGCGGCTGCTGGACGCCGCGTACGAGGCGGTCGCGGACCGCGGCTTCGACAAGCTGCGCATGGCGCACCTGGCGTCCGCGGTCGGCGTCAGCCGGCAGACGCTGTACTCGGAGTTCCCCTCCAAGGAGGCGGTCGGCGAGGCCCTGTTCCAGCGCGAGTTGGAGCGCTGCCTCGTCGGCATCCAGCAGGGCCTGGACGCGCACCCGGACGACCTGCGCGCGGCCGTCGAGGCCGCCGTCGGCTTCACGCTCACGCTGGCCGGCCGGAATCCGCTGATCAAGGCCATGCTGACCAGCACCGGGGAGGACGGACTCCTCTCGTACCTGACGACCCGGTCCGCGGCGGCCTTCGACACGGCGACGGCGATGGCCGACGCGTACGTCACGGACGCCTGGCCCACGATCGACCCGGTGGCGCGCGAACTGGCCGTGGACGCGGCGGTCCGGCTGACCGCGAGCCACATCGTCCAGTCCACCTCCTCGCCCGAGGAGTCGGCCCGCCGCATCGCGGACACCGTGGTCCGGATCGCCCTGAGCACGGGCCGGGAGCGGATCCCCGAATAGCCGTCAGGGGCTCGCCCCCCCCGGACCGGGGTCAGGGGCTCGGCCCCCGGTACTCCTCCAGGAGCGGCCGGTTGCCGATGTCCGGCGACGCGGAGACGGGGAAGGCCCGCACCCCGACCCGCCCCTCGACCCGGTCGAGCGAGCCCCAGCCGTACGCCCGCGAGTCGTCCGACAGGTCGGGGTTGTCACCCAGGTAGAAGAAGGCGCCCTCGGGCACGGTCCGCAGCTCGGGCCGCGCCGACCGGGTGCCGTCGGACCCGCAGCAGGCGCTCGTGCGGTGGGCCTGCGCCGCCCACTGGGACGCCACCACCCGGCGCACGGGGCCCCGGCCCCCCTCCTGGAGGAGGACCTGGAAGGGCTCGTCCGGCGTGGAGACGATCGCGACCCGGTCACCGGGCAGGGCGATCACCCGCTTGACGAGGAGGGCGTCCTTCCCGGTGGCCCGCAGCAGCACGACGTCGAAGCGGTGCGCCTCCCCCGCCGAGCCCGGGGCGACGAGGATCCGGTCGCCCTGGTGGAGGGTGGGGGCCATGCTGGTGCCGTCGACCCGGACGCCGAGGGCCGTGACGGCGACGCCGGCGAGGAGGCAGAGCAGGACACCGGTCCCGAGGACGGCGCCGGCCGCCCGGCGCGCGTTCACCGGCGTCGGGTGGGGTCCGGCGGGTGTGCGGCGCCGGACCGGTCGATTTCGGTCATGGCGGGAAGGTAGGCCGGGCCGCGGGCGGCGACTGTGACCGTACCGCTCAGGGTTGTTGACCGCGCGTCTGATAAGACCGGGGCGTCTCGCCGGTCCAGCGCCTGAACGCCCGGTGGAAGGCGCTCGGTTCGGAGAAGCCGAGCTGCCGGGAGAGCCGCTCGATCGACACCCGGCCGCCGGTCAGCTCGGCGATGGCGTGGTCGCGCCGCACCTGGTCGCGGATCCGCTGGTACGTCGTTCCCTCGGCGGCCAGTTGGCGCCGCAGGGTCTGCGGGCTGACGGACAGCCGGTCGGCGAGCTGCTCGGGCGTCGGCACCGGCCCGGCGGGCAGCGCCCGGCCGATCAGGTGCCGCACCCGGCCGGTCACCGTACTGCCGTAGTCGGCGCAGACCAGCACGTCGACCGGGGCGCGGCGGAGGAAGACCTTGAGCGCGGCCGCGTCCCGCAGGACGGGTTCGTCGAGGTCCGCCCGGTCGAAGACGGCCGCCGTCCGCTCGGCCCCGAAGACGCAGGGCGCGCCGAAGAGGAGGGCGTACTCGCGGGCGTGCCGGGGCTCGGGGTGGACGAACTCCACCCGTCGCAGGCCGATCCGGCGGCGGACGAGCCAGCCGGCGAAGCGGTGCGCCACCAGGACGGTGGACTCGGCGCCGAAGTGGAGGGGGTCGTCGTACCCGGAGACGTCGAACTCCATCCGCGCCTCGTCGGGTTGACCCGTCCCGCCCGCGCCGGGTTCGAGGAGCCGGAAGCGCGGTCCGGCCGGGAAGAGGGAGTAGAAGGTCTGGGCGCGGCGGAGCGCCTCGCGCAGGTCCCGGCTGCCGTGGACCACGACGTGGGCCATCATGGCGAAGGTCCCGACCTTGCTGGGCGCGCCACCGAAGCCGATCAACTCGTCGTCGAGCGCGGCCCACAGCGTCCTGACGAGCTGCCCGAACTGTTCCGCCGGGACCCTGTCCGGGGGTTCCTCCAGGAGTGCGGGGGAGAGTCCGGCGCGGGCGAGGAGGGGGCCCGGGGCCACCCCGCGCCGTTCGGCGCCGAGGAGAACGGCCCGTACGTGATGGGTGCTGACCGACGAGTTCACCGAAGCTAGACACTTTCATCGAAGGATGTCCAGGTTCCGACACTCTACTCAGAACTGTAAGGCCCTCGAAGTGCGCATCCCGTGAACGGGACACAGCTCACAGCCGTACCGTCACCCGTGCAACATGCACACCGAGGGAAGAGGGGCAGTACATGAGCGGAGTGGCACGTCGGACGGTGGTCGCGGCGGCGGGCAGCGCGGGCCTGGCGGCGGCGCTCGCCGCCTGCGGGGGCGGCGCGGACGACAAGAACGCGGCACCGGAGGGCACGGCGCTGGCGCGGACCGGGGACATCCCGGTGGGCGGCGGGAAGATCCTCGCCGACAAGGGGCTGGTGATCACCCAGCCGAAGGCAGGCGAGTTCAAGGCCTTCTCCTCGAAGTGCACCCATCAGGGCTGCGCCGTGAGCAGCATCAAGGACGGCGTCATCGTCTGCCCGTGCCACCAGAGCCACTTCGACATCTCGGACGGCAGCGTGAAGTCGGGCCCGGCGCCCTCGCCGCTGCCGCCGGAGCCGATCGAGGTGGTGGGCGAGGAGATCAGCCGGGGCTGACGGCACCCCCGGCACCCCTGGGGCCTCTCGGGGCCTTCCAGCACCCCAGTACCTCGTCGGTCGTGGTGATGGTGGCGACGAGCGCGAGGGTGTGCCGGATCATCGCGGGGGTGTAGTCGGCCGGCACCCCCGCGATGGCGTCCCCGGGCACGACGACCGTGTAGCCGAGGTTCACGGCGTCGAAGACCGCGTTGGGCACGGCCACGTTGGCCGAGACCCCCGTGACGATCAGGGTGCGGCAGCCGAGGTTGCGGAGCAGCGCGTCGACGTCGGTGCCCGCGAGCGGCGAGAGCCCGTGCAGGCGCCGGACCACGAGATCCTCGTCGGCGACCTCGATCGGTTCGGCGATCCGTACGGCCCTGCTGCCGCTGTGCTGCTGCACGGGCAGCCGGGCGGCGGCCGTGAAGAGCCGGGCGTTGGTGTTGGCGCCCCGCCCGTCAGGACGCCGCTCGGCGACGGCGTGGATCACCTGGACGTCCGCCGCGTGCGCGGCGGCGACGAGCCGGGCGACGTTCCGCAGGGCGCCCGACCTGCGGGCGGCGGCGGCCAGTTCGGGCAGGGCGCTGTCGATCCCGACGACCCCCTGCTGGCACTCGACGGTGAGCAGGACGACTCCGCCGTCCGGGCGGATCCGCTCCCCGAGCCGTTCTCTCGGACTCTGACCCATGGTTCCCCCTTGCACGCGCGTGGATGCCCCTCCATGCTTTCTGACGTCTCATCAGAAATCCAGAAGGGGGCGGACGATGACCGTCGCACAGCGCCGTGGACGCCGGATCATGATGACCCCGGCCGAGCTCGACTCGTTCCTCTCCGAACAGCGCACCTGCCGGGTCGCGACCGTCTCCGCCGACGGCCGCCCGCACGTGAGCGCGCTCTGGTTCGCCTGGGACGGCTCCTCGCTGTGGCTGTACTCGATCACCCGGAGCCGCCGCTGGGCGGAGCTGCGCGCCGATCCGAGGATCGCGGTCGTGGTGGACGACGGGGAGGAGTACGGGGAGCTGCGCGGGGTGGAGCTGTCGGGGACTGCCGTCTTCGTCGGCGAGGCGCCGCGCACCGGCGAGCCGTGCCCCGAGCTCGACGTGCCCGAGCAGCTCTTCGCCGCCAAGAACTTCGGCCTGGACGCCATGCCGCACGACGGCCGGCACGCCTGGCTGCGACTGACCCCGGAGAAGATCGCCTCCTGGGACTTCCGCAAGCTCGCGACCCTCTGAGAGCCGGCGGGAATCAGCTCCCCAGCGGCTCCGCCGCCGCCCGCAGTGCCGCGACGACCGCCCGCACGGAGGGCCGGCGGCCCGCGTCGGCGCGCCAGGTGGCGTAGATGTGGCGCCGCACCTTCTGCCGTACGGGAACGAAGACGACCCCCTCCGGCACGGGGCGCCCGAGCCGGGGCGTGACGCACACCCCGAGGCCGGCCGCCACCAGGGCCAGCTGGGTGTGGTGCTCCCCCGCGAAGTGCCCGATGCGCGGCTCGATGCCCTGCGAGCGCAGCGTGAACATCAGCCAGTCGTGGCAGAACTCGCCCTCCGGCCAGGAGACCCACTCCTCGTCGGCGAAGTCCTCCAGGTCCACCGCGTCCCGCCCGGCCAGCGGGTGTCCTGCGGGCAGGGCGACGTCGGCGGAGTCGTCGAGGAGGTGGGCGCGCTCCAGGCCGCCGGGGACGGGCGCCCGCTTGTTGCTCCAGTCCAGGACGATCGCCAGGTCCGCGTCGCCGCGCAGGACGGCCCGCACGCCCGGTTCCGGCTCCAGTTCCGTCGTGCGGACGCGGAGTTCGGGGTGGCCGGCGCGCAGGGCGGCGAGCGCGGCCGGGAACAGTCCGCGCGCCGCCGTCGGGAAGGCCGCGAGCCGCACCTCGCCCACCACCCGCCCCCGCTGGGCCTCGATGTCGGCCTGGGCCATCTGGACCTGGGACAGGATGCGGGC
>NZ_MWIG01001013.1:0-1381 GCF_002156145.1 Streptomyces sp. NRRL B-24572
ACCTGGGACAGGATGCGGGCGGCGTGCTCGGCGAGCAGCAGCCCGGCGTCGGTGAGCCGCACGCCCCGGCCGTTCTTGGCGAGCAGCTGCTGCCCGACCTCGCGCTCCAGCTTGGACAGCTGCTGGGAGACGGCCGAGGTGGTGACGTGCAGGCCGTCGGCGGCGCCGCTGACCGAGCCGTGCCGGGCGACGGCGTCGAGGGTACGGAGGCGCTCCAGGTTCAACATGTCCGCTCCAGGTTCGACATGTAAGCGATACTAAGGGGAGGGGTCGAGGAATTCTCGCTTGTTCTAAGACGTCGTTCCGGTCACCCTGAGCGCATGAGCCCCGCAGCCCCGTCCCCCGCCCGCACACCCTCCTCCCCACTGCTCGACTGGCGCGTCCGGTTCGGCGCCCTGGCCCTCATCTGGGGCTTCAGCTTCCTCTTCATCAAGGTCGGCACGGAGGGCTTCGCGCCCTTCCAGGTCACGTTCGGGCGGCTGTTCTTCGGTACGGCGGTGCTCGCCGTCGCGATCGTCGTGAAGCGCGACCGGCTGCCGCGCGGAGCCCGCGTCTGGGGCCATCTGACGGTCGCGGCCTTCCTGCTCAACGCGCTGCCGTTCTCCCTCTTCTCGTACGCGGAGCTGACGATCCCCTCGACCCTCGCGGGCATCTGCAACGCGACGACCCCGCTCTGGGGGATGCTGCTCTCGCTCGTGGCGCTCTCCGAGGACCGGCCGACCCGGGTCCGCGCGGCCGGTCTGGGCATCGGCTTCGTCGGCGTGCTCACCGTGCTCGGCGCCTGGCAGGGCTTCTCCGGCCTCGACGTGACCGGCACGGCCCTGGCCCTGCTCGCCTCGTTCAGCTACGCGGTCGGCTGGATATACGTCCGCAGGACCCTGAGCGGCACCGGTGCCTCCCACCTCTCGCTCGCCGGCTCCCAGGTCGGACTCGCGACGCTGCAACTGGCCGTGGTCACCCCCCTGTTCACCTCGGTCCCGGAGTCGGTCGAGCTCATGCCGCTGCTCGCCGTGATCGCCCTCGGCGCGCTGGGGACGGGGTACGCGATGCTGCTCCAGTACGGCGTCGTCGCGGAGGTCGGCCCGACGACGGCCGCCATGGTCACGTACTTCATCCCGGTGATCGCCACGGCGGCGGGCGTCGCCGTCCTGGACGAGCGGCTCACCTGGAACACCCCGGTCGGCGCGCTCGTGGTCCTGGCGGGCGCGGCCCTCACCCAGACCCGCACCTCCACCCGAAAGGCGGGCGCGCGCACCGTGGCCGAGCGCCTCTCCCTCTCCCGTGCCACTCTCCGTGACCCCCGCGAGGACAAGATCGTTCCCCGGGCATGAACCTCACCGCACTCCCCCGAACCCTCGTCGCCGCCCTCGCCGTGACCGGC
>NZ_MWIG01001014.1:0-3090 GCF_002156145.1 Streptomyces sp. NRRL B-24572
GGCTCGCCGTACGGCAGGCCAACCGCAACACCGTCGCCGACATGCTCGACCACGGCGAGATCGACCTCACCGAGACCCCGCCCTCCCCGTCCCGATGCCCGCGTACACCGTCAGCGCCACCTGGCACGGCAGTGTCAGCGACGACCCCGCCCACGCGTGGCTCCGCGGGCTCGTCGGCGCGCCGGCCCGCGGCGGGACGCCGGACGATCGGAGCGGGCCGCCCAGCTGAACGCGCCCCGGCGAGGCCGGGGTTCGGCCGGGTTCGACGTCGCCGCCGGGCGCCGGGTCGTGGCGCCGTCCTGCCCGAACGCGCGGGGAGGGTGGCCCCAGCCATGGGGCCGCCCTCCCTTTTCGGATGCTGGTTACGGCTTGCGTCCGCACCACGCCACGAGGCGGTCGATGGCCGGCGCGTCCGCGTCGACCTCCACAGCGGCCCCGAACGGCGCACCGTCACGCGGCCCGGCGGGCAGCCCGCGCCTCATGGCGGCGTACGAGATCGCCACGAGTTCGGGGTCCCAGTCCGGGAACTGTCCGGTCGCGGTGGCCACGTCCCAGGTGTGCACGGTGAACTCCGAGGTCCAGACGGCCGCGGCGGCAGCACCGGGAAGGCTGCCGAACGGCAGTGTCAATATCCGGCCCAGGACCGCGGGATCCGCCCATGCCGCCTCGACCTCACGCACCGCGGCGTCCCACGCCTCTTGCCATTCGGTGTCCGCGAGGTCGTCGGCGACCGTGGAGAGGCTCGTCACGTCGCCGCCGCGTCCGGCGAGGGCGATCCGACGCAGGACGGCGACGAGGTGACCGGCCAGCCGCCGGACGGTGAACTCGGGGCAGGGCGTGGGTCCGTCGAACTGCTCGGGCCGGACCGCGGCGACGGTACGTCCGGCCAGTGCGATTGCCTTCAGAAGGCCCTGGCGAGGGTCGGCGGTGGCATCAGGGGCGGCAGTGGACCGCGGGGTGTTCTCCATCTGTGTCATGGCTTCATCCTGGAAGCCGAATAGGTCATCTCCTGGCCGCTTTCCGGAAAAGAATGGTCGCCATGAGAGCCGATCGTCTGGTGGCAACCCTGCTGTTCCTCCAAACACGCACCCGTGTGACCGTGGCCGAGGTCGCCGCCGAACTCGAAGTGTCGCCACGGACCGCACGCCGCGACCTGGAGGCCCTGTCCACCGCGGGCATCCCCGTCTACTCGCAGCGTGGCCGCGGCGGCGGCTGGTCGCTGGTCGGCGGTGCCCGTACGGACCTCACCGGGCTGACCGCCGAGGAGATCCGGGCACTGTTCCTGCTCGCGGGCCCTTCGTCAACCACGCCCGAACTCCGCACGGCATTGCGCAAGTTGGTGCGTGCGCTGCCCGCACCCCTGCGCGCGGGCGCCGAGGCCGCGTCGCGGGCCGGCCTTACCGACGGCACGAACTGGTCGCGCGCCGACGTCACGGCCACCGGGCCGCACCTCGACGCGCTCCGGCGGGCCGTGGTGGACGGGATCCAGGTGCGGCTCGGGTACGCCGGGCCCGGCAAGCCCGTCGGCGTACGAACCGTCCATCCGCTCGGGCTCGTGACCAAGGCCGGTCACGACTACCTCGTCGCCGAGACGGATCGGGGCTTGCGAACCTTCCGGCTCAGCCGGGTCGCCTCGGTCCAGGCGACCGGCGAACCCGTCGTACGACCACCCGGCTTCGACCTTCCCACGGTCTGGCGTTCGTTCGCCGCGCGCTTGGAGGAGCGGCTGTACGCGGCGACGGTCCGGGCCCGGGCCGAGCCGGGTGCCATGGCGATCCTGGAGCGGCTGTTCGACGGGCGCCTGCACGTCGGTCCGGTGCTGCCCGACGGGTGGACGGAGATACGGGTCGACGGGCCGACGCCGGAGGTCGTCGCGACCCAGCTGGCCGGGCTGGGGGCACGCGTCGAGGTGCTGGATCCGCCGGAGGCGAGGGAGCGGCTCGCACGGCTGGCGGTCGAGCTGGCCGGTGTGTACGGACCGCCGGGCTCTCTCTGAGCAAAAGGCGGCGCGCCGACCCTACGGGCAACCTCCGGCGCTTCCACGGGCAGGCTGACCACCACTCGGCCGACAGTCGACGACGTCGCAACCTTCTGGCACCCCTCGCCCGTCTTCGGCGGGTGGGACGTTCGTACCTCCGCCCCTGGACCGCGCTCAACGGTGCTCGGGGTTCTCGAAGTCGAAGCGGCAGCCGGCGTCCCACTCGGAGCGCTGGTTTCCGTGGGCGGGGATGCCGCCGGCGTCCTTGAGCATCCTCGCCAGGTGGAGCTGGTTCCAGGTCATGAAGGTCGTGTTGCGGTTCGTGAAGTCGTTGTCCGGCCCGCCGGAGCCGGGGTCCAGGTAGGACGGTCCGGGGCCGGCCGGGCCGACCCAGCCCGCGTCGGCCTGCGGCGGGATGACGTATCCGAGGTGCTGGAGGCTGTAGACGACGTTCATCGCGCAGTGCTTGGCGCCGTCCTCGTTGCCGGTGATCAGACAGCCTCCGACCCGGCCGTAGTACGCGTACTGGCCGTGCTCGTTGAGGACCGACGAGCAGGCGTACAGGCGCTCGATGACCTTCTTCATGACCGAGGAGTTGTCTCCCAGCCATACGGGTCCGGCCAAGGTGAGGATGTCGGCGGCCATCACCTTCGAGTAGATGACGGGCCACTCGTCGGTCTCCCACCCGTGCTCGGTCATGTCCGGCCAGACACCGGTCGCGATGTCGACGTCCACCGCCCTGAGCACCTCGACCTGCACGCCCTGGCGCTCCATGATCCCGGTGCTGATGTCGATCAGCCCCTGGGTGTGGCTCCGCTCCGGAGAACGCTTGAGCGTGCAGTTGATCACCAGGGCGCGGAGATCGCGGTAGGACGCGCCGGTCTCGGTCATCGATGTGTCCCCTTGCGGACGAGGTGGGCGGTCAGCCGGTCGAGCGCACCCGGCTGCCGACGTCGACAACGCCCCCGCTCGGTCCGGCCGAAGATCCGGTCCACTGTCTCGCCTCGTCGGGCGGAAGGACCGGGCGCCGCGCCATCGGTCGCGGAGTCGGCCACCCCGATCACCTGCATGGCCCTGCACCCGGCCGGCCCCGGGCCGGCCGGGTGCAGGGC
>NZ_MWIG01001015.1:0-207 GCF_002156145.1 Streptomyces sp. NRRL B-24572
GCGGCCTCTTCGGCGGCGTCATGAAGCCGTGGCCTGAGCGGCTCGACACGGCCCACCCGTACGGCCTCGCCACCCCGCAGCCGGTCACCGAGCGGCTGCTGAACGAGCGCGCGCTCGAACTGGGCACGGAGATCCGGCGCGGCAGCGAGGTGATCGGGATCGGCCAGGACGAGGACGGGGTGACCGTCGAGCTCGCGGACGGCACCG
>NZ_MWIG01001015.1:242-505 GCF_002156145.1 Streptomyces sp. NRRL B-24572
GTCGTCGCGGAGGTCCACAAGACCCAGCTGCGGTTCGGCCTCCAGCCCTTGGACGACGGGGCGTACCGGGTCATCGTGCCCGCCGACGGAGTGGCCGAGGACCGGGCGACCCCGCCGACCCTCGACGACTTCAAGAGCCGGCTGAAGGCCTTCGCCGGCACCGACTTCGGCGTCCACTCGCCGCGCTGGCTGTCCCGCTTCGGCGACGCCACCCGGCAGGCCGAGCACTACCGGGTCGGCCGGGTGTTCCTGGCCGGCGACGC
>NZ_MWIG01001016.1:0-3882 GCF_002156145.1 Streptomyces sp. NRRL B-24572
GCCCCGCACCCGCCCCTCCGGCGGACCCCCCTTGTACCCGCAGCTCGCCGCCGAAGCCGATGAGCAGCGACACCCGCCCGCTCGGCACGACGAGCCGTTCCTGCGGCACCCCCGCGGTCGTACGGAACCCCCGGTACGTGCCGATGCCCGGCCGCAGCCGGGCATCGGGCGCCCCGTAGTACCACTGGCACCGGCCCCCACCGGTGCACACGCGGCTTCTGACCATCTATCCCTCGAACCTCCCGATCCGTCTCGGTGATCACTCTCCGAGAGGCCCGGCGGCGAGGGCCAGAGGCGCCGTCGTCCCAGGGACGCGGAGGGACGTCCCACGGCTCTGACCTGCGGGGACGTGCATCGAGTGGTCCGGAACAAGGGACGGCGGGCCCCATACGGGCCCACTCCGCTGGCGCGCCCCCGGGCCGCCCGCGAGGCTGACGTCATGCCTACCGCGCCCCGCTTCGTGCGAGCCCGCCGCGCCCTCGTCGCCGTCCTCCTGTCCGGCGCGCTGCTCTCGACCACGGCCGCGTGCGGCGACGACTCGCAGAGCATGGCGACGACCGCCGACGAGCACGCGACCCCGTCGGCGAGCGCGAGCTTCGAGAAGCAGAAGCTGGCCAAGACCCGCTTCGTGGCGAACGCGGGTCTCGCGGCGGGCGCCACGTACCAGTGGATCGTGAAGCCCTATCGCGCGGGCAAGTTCAAGAAGGGCGCCGACGGCCGCACCTTCGCTCTCGTCAAGGCGGGCCTCGCGGGCGCGTTCACGTACAACCGCCTCAAGGCCGCCGTGAACAACGCCAAGGGCGACCCGCTCCTCTCGAAGGCGGTCGCGCCGCTGAGCGCCGGCATCGAGTCGCTGAAGGGGCTCGGTACGAAGCTCCGCAAGGGCGACGCGACCGACGGCGACGTCGGCGCCTTCGAGGGCGTCATCAACAGCGTGAAGGAGGCGGGGAAGAGCGCGGGCGCCGAGGTCGTCGACAAGGTGCCGAGCGCGTCCCAGCTCAGCGGCGGCTGATGCCCGTGACGCGTCGATGCCCGTGACGAGTCGATACCCGTGACGCGTCGATGCCCGTTACGAGTTGAGCTCGGCGAGCGTACGCAAGGTGGCCGGGTCCGGTGCCGTGACCAGCAGGTCCGTCACCGGGCCCTGCCGCCATCTCTCCAGGCGTTCGGCGATCCGCTCCCGGGGGCCGACGAGCGAGATCTCGTCCGCGAAGGCGTCCGGTACGGCGAGCACGGCCTCCTCCCGCCGGCCCGCCGCGAACAGCTCCTGGATGCGGCGGGCCTCCTTCTCGTACCCCATGCGCCCCATCAGGTCGGCGTGGAAGTTGCGGGCCGCGTGCCCCATGCCGCCGATGTAGAAGCCGAGCATCGCCTTGACCGGCAGCAGCCCGGCCGCCACGTCCTCGCAGAGCTGCGCCCGGACCATCGGGGCGACCAGGAAGCCGTCGGGGAGCGCGTCCGGCAGGGCGTACACCTCGGCCCAGCGGTCGGGCGTCCAGTAGAGGGGGAGCCAGCCGTCGGCGATGGCGAGGGTCTGCGCGATGTTCTTCGGTCCCTCGGCGCCCAGCAGGATCGGGACGTCGGCGCGCAGCGGGTGCGTGATCGGCTTGAGCGCCTTGCCGAGGCCGGTGCCGTCCGGTCCTGTGTACGGGTGGGAGTGGTGGCGTCCGTCGAGCCGTACGGGGGCCTCGCGGCGCAGCACCTGGCGGACCACGTCCACGTACTCGCGGGTCGCGGTCAGCGGGGAGCGGGGGAAGGGGCGCCCGTACCAGCCCTCGACGACCTGCGGCCCGGACAGGCCGAGCCCGAGCAGGACGCGCCCGCCGGAGAGGTGGTCGAGCGTGAGCGCGTGCATCGCGGTGGTGGTGGGCGCGCGGGCGGCCATCTGCGCGACGGCGGTGCCCAGCCTGATGCGGCTGGTGTGCGCGGCGATCCAGGTCAGCGCGGTGAAGGCGTCGGAGCCCCAGGCCTCGGCGGTCCACACGGAGTCGTAGCCGAGCCGCTCGGCCTCGCGGGCGAGGTCGAGGTGGGCGGGGGAGGGGCCGCGGCCCCAGTAGCCGAGGGCGAGTCCGAGCCGCATGCCCGCATCCTTTCTGACGCTTCGTCAGATACGTGTTGCGGGGACTGTACGGCAACGGCCCCCTGCCCGGAAGGGATTCCGGGCGGAGGGCCGTCGGGTGGAGCGGGGGATCAGCCGCGCTGGATGCCGGTGGTGTCCTGGAGGACACCGCGGCGGCCGTCCTGCGTCTGGGCCACCAGGCCCGGACCGCGCTGCTCGACCGCCAGGTACCAGGTGCCCGGGGCGAGTTCGGCGATCGGCGCCTGCGAGCCGTCCTCCGCGTACAGCGGACGCGCGACCGGGACCGCGAACCAGAACGGCGCGAAGTCCGCGGCCGGCTGCGGGGCCGGGGCGGCCGCCTGCGGCTCGGGCTGCTGCGCGGCCTGCGGCTGCGGGGCGGCGGCCTGCGCGCCGAACGGCTGGCCCGCACCCTGCGAGGGGTCCTGCGGGGCGCCGTACGGCTGCTGCTGCGCACCCGGGTAGCCGTAGCCGCCGGGGACGCCCGGCTGACCCGGCTGGCCGGGCTGCATGCCGTACGGCTGCGGGGCCTGCGGCTTGGGCGCGGTGACGAGCGGGGCCTTCAGGGCGGGGATCATCGGACCGGCGACGGCGGCACCGGCCAGGGCCAGGGAGGCGATGAGGCCGAGGATCAGGCCCGCGCCGGCGTCGGGCCCGTCGAGGTCGATGATCGTCCAGAGGAACGACCAGGCGGTGAAGATCGTGGCGGCGACACCGAACTGGGCGAGGTCCAGGCCCAGGACCTTGCGCGGCTGCGACTGCGGCAGCGCGCGGGGGAGGATGATCAGGACCGCGCCGATGACGCCCACCATGTAGACGCCGATGGCGTTCCCCAGGGAGGACCAGGAGTTCGAGGCGCCGGCGGTCACGCCCGTGTAGGAGTAGTAGCCCAGGAACGAGGCGATGAACAGCAACGCCGCTGCACCGATCAGCACGCCGTCGCCTCGGGTGAGGGATCGGATATCCACGTAAGAGTCCTTCGTCAGGTCGTCGGTCGTCGCGTCGGGGGTGGCGCTCGGGTGTTTCACGGCGCGGGAGGGGCCCCATCGTACGGAGCGAATCTATCGCCCGCCGTTCCTACCCCTCGAGGTAGGTCGCGATGCCGTCCGCGAGCCCCTGCGCCGCCTTCTGCCGCCACGTCGACGACGTGAGCAGCTGTGCGTCCTTCGGGTCACGCATATTGCCGCATTCGACGAAGACCTTGGGGACGGTCGAGAGATTGAGTCCGCCGAGATCGTCCCGTACGTCCAACCCCGTACCGTCGCCGATGTAGTTGGCGGGCGAGGTGCCGGTGGCGCGCGCGAACCGGTCCGCGATCCGCTCCCCGAGCGTACGGGACGGGCCGACGATCTTCGCGGTGTCGGCGGAGCCCGCCCGGACCTTCGCGGGCAGGATCACGTGGAAGCCGCGGTTGCCCGCGGCCGAGCCGTCCGCGTGGACGGAGACCACGGCGTCGGCGCGGGCCGCGTTCCCGATCCGCGCCCGCTCGTCGATGCACGGCCCCCAGGGGCGCTCGCCGTCATGGGTGAAGACCACCTTGGCGCCGCGCGCGGTGAGGAGGTCCCGCAGCCGGTGGGAGACGTCGAGGGTGAAGGAGGCCTCGGGGTAGCCGGCGTTGGTGGAGGTGCCGGTGGTGTCGCACTCCTTGCGAGTCGTCCCGATGTTCACCTTTTGGTTGATTTCCATTGAGTGGCGGAAATTGCCGGAGTTGTGACCGGGGTCGATGACGACGGTCCTCCCGGCGAGCGAACCGCTCCCCCGGGCCGGGACCGGCGAGCGGGTGGGCCGGGGGAGCGGTTCGCTCG
>NZ_MWIG01001017.1:0-2729 GCF_002156145.1 Streptomyces sp. NRRL B-24572
GTCGGCGCACGGGTTCACGCAGGGGCCCTTCGCCCACCACTCCGGCAGCATCGCGAGCGCCTCGTCGCCGAACGGGTTCACGCCCGGTCCGGCGGCCAGCGAGTGGCCGACGAGGACGTGCAGGCACTTGACCCGGTCCGGCATGCCGCCGGCGCTCGGGAAGCCCTCCAGGACCTCGATGGCGTCACGGCGGGCGATGTAGTCCTCGTGCGCGGCCCGGTAGGCGGCGGCGAGCTCCGGGTCGGTGGCGAGCCGGGCCTGCATCTCCTTCATGACCCCGTTGGCCTCCAGGGTGCCGATGGCCGAGGCCGCACGCGGGCAGGTCAGGTAGTACGTGGTCGGGAACGGCGTGCCGTCGGGGAGCCGGGGCGCGGTCTCGACGACGTCCGGGTTGCCGCACGGGCAGCGGTGCGCGATGGCGCGCAGACCGCGGGGCGGGCGGCCGAGCTGGAGCTCGAAGGCGGCGATGTCCGTGTCGGTGGGCTCGGTGCGTTCGGTCTGCGGAGGGGGCGTTTCCATCTCGGATCCTGGAGTTGTTCAGTGGCGGTCGGCGTTGTCCACGCCGTCCCACAGGTTGTCGTACCAGGGGCGGTCCGCCGCGCCCTGGTCGGCGCGGGGCCGTTGCTCCGCGTCGGGGTCGTTCACGGTGAAGCCGGTCTCGCCGGGGAGCACGTAGTGCAGGTGCTCGCGGGCGAGGCGGCGGACGTAGGCGGGGTCCTGGAGGCGGGCCTTCTCGTCCTTCAGTTCCTCGACCCGCCGGGCGGCCTCGGCGGCCTTGCGCTCCTGCTCGGCGATCTCGCCCTGCTGGGAGACGTAGCTCCGCATCGGGTAGGCGAGGGCCACGACGAGGGAGCAGACCACGAGGGCGAGGAAGGCCGCGCGGCCGGTGAGCCGGGAGCGGCGGGCCTGGCGGCGGGTCTGGGAGCGGTAGACACGGGCGGCGGTCTGCTCGCCGAGCAGCCTGATCCGGGTCGCGGTCGAGAACCGGTCCCGGTCCTTCGCGGCCATGTCGTGTCGCCTCCCCTGTTCACGCGTGCGTCCCCGCACACGGTACGGGACCGAGTACGGGGACGCTTCGCTTCGCTACGCCTTTGCTCCCTATTCAATTCTCCGGATGCAAAGCCCGTGTCTACAGCGTCAGGCCAGGTCAGCCCTTGAAGCGCGGGAAGGCGCTGCGGCCGGCGTAGACCGCGGCGTCGTCGAGGATCTCCTCGATGCGCAGGAGCTGGTTGTACTTGGCGACGCGGTCCGAGCGGGCCGGGGCGCCGGTCTTGATCTGACCGCAGTTCACGGCGACGGCGAGGTCGGCGATGGTGACGTCCTCGGTCTCGCCGGAGCGGTGGGACATCATGCACTTGAAGCCGTTGCGCTGGGCGAGCTCGACGGCGTCGAGGGTCTCGGTCAGCGAGCCGATCTGGTTGACCTTGACCAGGAGGGCGTTGGCGGTGCCCTCCTCGATGCCGCGGGCCAGGCGCTCCGGGTTGGTGACGAAGAGGTCGTCGCCGACGATCTGGACCTTGGAGCCCAGCTTGTCGGTGATGATCTTCCAGCCGTCCCAGTCGTCCTCGAACAGCGGGTCCTCGATGGAGACCAGCGGGTACGCGGAGACGAGCTCGGCGTAGTACTCGGTCATCTCGGCGGCCGAGCGGGACTTGCCCTCGAACTCGTACGAGCCGTCCTTGTAGAACTCGGACGCGGCGACGTCGAGCGCGAGCGCGACGTCGGAGCCCGGGGTGTAGCCGGCCTCCTTGATGGCCTCGACGATGAGGTCGAGGGCGGCGCGGTTGGACTCCAGGTTCGGGGCGAAGCCGCCCTCGTCGCCGAGGCCGGTGGAGAGACCCTTGCGCTTCAGGACGGCCTTGAGGGTGTGGTAGATCTCCGCACCCCAGCGGAGGGCCTCGGAGAAGGACTCCGCGCCGATCGGGGCGATCATGAACTCCTGGATGTCCACGTTGGAGTCGGCGTGCGACCCACCGTTGAGGATGTTCATCATCGGAACGGGCAGCAGGTGCGCGTTCGGGCCGCCCAGGTAGCGGAAGAGGGGGAGGTCGCTGGCCTCGGAGGCGGCGTGCGCGACGGCGAGGGAGACGCCGAGGATGGCATTGGCGCCGAGCGAGCCCTTGTTCTCCGTGGCGTCCAGGTCGAACATGGCCTGGTCGATCAGGCGCTGCTCGGTGGCGTCGTAGCCGACGAGCTCCGGGCCGATCTGCTCGATGACGGCGAGGACGGCCTTCTCGACACCCTTGCCCTGGTAGCGGTTGGGGTCACCGTCGCGGAGCTCGATGGCCTCGAACGCACCGGTGGAGGCGCCGGACGGAACGGCAGCACGGCCGGTGCTGCCGTCGTCGAGGCCGACCTCGACCTCGACCGTGGGGTTGCCTCGGGAGTCCAGGATTTCCCGGGCTACGACGACGTCGATGGACGGCACGAGCATCTCCTTTTTGGGATGTGACGCTGGATGTGACGCAAGGTCGGTGCAGGGTCGCTTGGCCTTGCGACAAGAGCCTAACCGGCTCGGGGGCCGCGACCGGCCGGGCGCCCGCCCCCTGGGACGAAAAAGGACCCAAGGGCATGCATCCCGGGACGAAGGCCCCCGGATCTACTGGACAGTAACCGTCAGGTCCCCCGAAACGGGGGAACCCCGGTCCGGCGCGCACGGGGGAAGGGGCACGCCGGACCGGGGTGGTCACCGCGGGAGGGTCGTCGGGGCCGCGTGAGCCGCCGGACTC
>NZ_MWIG01001018.1:0-1763 GCF_002156145.1 Streptomyces sp. NRRL B-24572
GCCGAGGACCTGGACCGGGGCCGCCTTCGCCGCGTCGCCGAAGATCTTCCCGATCGGGGCGCCGGAGAAGTACGCGTCCTTCGCGCCGGCGACCTTCTCGATCGCGCCGGTGGACGAGGGGAAGTTGCCCTGCTTCTCGAAGAGCCGGGTCTGCTGCTCGGGCGCGGTGAGCCACTTGATCAGCTCGTACGCCTCCTTCTTGTGCTGCGCGGCCTTCGGCACGGCCAGGTAGGAGCCGCCCCAGTTGCCGGCGCCGCCGGGGAGCGCGGCGACGTCCCACTTGCCCTTGCCGGCGTCACCGGCCTGGCCCTTGATGTAGCCGAGCATCCAGGCGGGGCACGGGATCGTGGCGAACGAACCGGCGGCGAAGGCCTGGTTCCACTGCGGGGACCACTGGTCGAGCTTGGCGCTCAGCCCGCTCCGCGCGGCCTCCACGGAGTGGTCCCAGGCGGTGCGCAGGGCGGGGTTGTCCTGCCAGATGAGCTTGCCGGAGGCGTCGTAGTACCGCTCCTTCTCCTGACCGATCATGATGGAGTACAGGCTGCCGACGCTGTCGATCCACGCGCTCTTGCCCGGCGCCTTGGCCTTGTACTGCTTCCCGAGCTCCAGGTAGCCGTCCCAGGTGGCCCACTTCTTCGCCAGTTCCTCACGGCCGGTGGGCAGTCCGGCCTGCTTGAACAGGTCCGCGCGGTAGCAGAGGGCCTCCGGGCCGACGTCCGTGCCGAGGCCGAGGACCTCGCCGCCCCTGCCGGTGGCGGCGGCCCACTTGGCCGGGGCGAACTGCTCCTCGAGCGCGTCCGCCCCGTACTTCCTGAGGTCCTCGAACCGCTCGGCCTGCTGCTGGGTGACAGAGGCGATCCGGCCGACCTCGATGCCCTGCACGTCGGCGAGGCCACCGCCGCCGGCGAGCCGGGTCTGGAGGGACTTCCAGTAGTCGGCCTCGTCCTCGGTGTCCGTCTGCTTGATCGTGACACCGGGGTGGAGCTTCTCGTACTCCGCGTACAGCCCGGCCTCCTTGTATCCGAAAGAGCCGAACAGGTCCACGGTGATCGTGACCTCGCCACCGGCGCCGTCCCCCGACGCGTCGTCCGTCGAACTTCCACAGGCGGCGAGCAGTGTCCCGGTGAGCACGACCGCCCCCAGGCGGGCGGCGGTTCTCTTGGCGGCGCGGGTGACGAGCATGGGAGGCCTCCTTGGCTCCGGAGCGAGCGAGAGTCTCTGAGAGCGCTCTCAAGTCTGCGGGGGGAGCGTGCCCGTGGAGAGGCGTATCCGTCAAGACTCGAAGGAGTATCGGACGAGAAGAGCCGTCAACTCCCATCTGTGTTCAACCCATTGACACAGTCGTTTCGCGGGTTTTACGTTTCCGGCGATCTGAGAGCGCTCTCACCCCCTTCGCCGCACACCCCCCACCTCCCCCGACGACATGAGGTGCTCCTTCATGCCAGCCCCCCGCAGCAGGCCGGCCGCAGTGCTGGTCCTGGTCTCCGCCCTCGCCGCCTGTGGAAGTTCGACGGACGACGCGTCGGGGGACGGCGCCGGTGGCGAGGTCACGATCACCGTGGACCTGTTCGGCTCTTTCGGATACAAGGAGGCCGGGCTGTACGCGGAGTACGAGAAGCTCCACCCCGGTGTCACGATCAAGCAGACGGACACCGAGGACGAGGCCGACTACTGGAAGTCCCTCCAGACCCGGCTCGCCGGCGGCGGTGGCCTCGCCGACGTGCAGGGCATCGAGGTCGGCCGGATCGCCTCTGTCACCCAGC
>NZ_MWIG01001019.1:0-1959 GCF_002156145.1 Streptomyces sp. NRRL B-24572
GCCACCGCCGGACGGTCAGGGTCACGGAAGCAGCGGGGGAGAGCATGTCGTTCGAAGACGAGTGGGCGTCCGTACGGTCCACGTAGACGGCCAACGTGAGCATGAGGCTCAACCAGGTCGCCCCCGAGCCCGGCGGTGGCGGCGGAGGCAGCGCCGACCTGAGCGTCGACCAGGACAAGCTCGGCGCCATCGGCAGCGCCGCGCACGCGCTGCACGGCCGGCTCGCCAAGGACGGCAACCACGCCCGTACGAGCACGACGGAGGCGGCCGCCCAGCTCAAGGGCCACGACTTCCTCACCGGTTCGGCGATGGCGGCCGTGCAGGAGACCTGGGACGAGCAGCTGAAGACGCTGCTCGACGCCTGCGCGAACATCTCCAACCACCTCGACTACAGCGCGGCCTCGCACGCGAAGGAAGAGCAGGACATCACGGCGGCCCTCGCGGCCTCCCAGATCGACCAGTACTTCAAGTAGGTCGGGATACCAGCTGTGTCGACCTACCAGAACGTCATACAGGCGCCGCTCGACAAGATGAAGACGGCGGCCGACGAGTGGGCCGAGCTGAAGGGCAAGCTCGACACGCTCGCCCAGGACGCGCAGTCGACGATGGCCGCGAAGGCCGGGGACGACTACTGGCGCGGGGTGAACGCCGAGGCCACCAAGCCCTTCGTGGACAAGACGGCGAAGGACTTCTTCTCGAAGGAGCCGACGTCGTACAACCAGGACGGGAGCGTGGGCGGGACGGTCGACCTCGACCCGAAGAAGGGGGACGAGCAGACCAATTACCTGGGCTTCTTCGCGAACAAGGACTACACCTTCTTCGCCGACGTCGAGGGGCACAACCCGGACGACCTCACCAAGACCATGGGGTACATGCCGGACGCCCTCGGCCATGCCCTGGAGTCGGCGACGCTCGGCCATGCCTGGGACGACCCGACGCCGGAGCTGAAGCGGGACGAGACCACGGCCGGGATCATGAAGGACGCCGTCGACAAGTACGGTGGCGACGCCGAGTTGCTCAAGAAGTGGCAGCCCACGATGCCGGTGTCGCCTTCCTGCCCGCGACCGCCGCGGTCGGCGCGGCGGCCGTCCTCGTGCCGCTCGCGGTCGACAGTGGTTCGGGTGCCATGGAACAGCTGGCCGGGCAGGTCATCGGGGACTGGTCGGACAAGTCCGTCGAGGACCACAAGGACAAGACCGAGGACGAGATCCACGAGAGCAAGAAGGCCATCTACACGGCCGGTCGGTACAGTGCCGAGTCTCCGATGGAGCGGTTCCTGTTCGAGCACCGTGACCAGGTGAGCAGCGACTTCCGCCAAGACATGATCGAGTCCGTGGGCAACGGCTACGGACTGGGCAACGACCATGCGAAGCAGACCGGCAACGCTCCCGAAACCGGCTGAACCCCTGCCGCCGACTCCACGAGGAATCCCGATGAGAAGAGCGTCCGCGTCCGTATCGACCGTGCTGGCCTGCGGGCTGCTTCTCACCGCTTGCGGGAGTGGCGGCGAGGAGGCTCCCCAGGTCGCGCAGAAGTGCGACGGGACCCTTTCGCCTGCGGCGGTGGAGGCTCTGGGGGCGGTGCTGGGTACGAAGGCGCTCCAGTGGGACGGCACCGGGCTGGAACGGACGGCGAAGGCCCTGATCGACGATCAGGCGGTAGTGGGCCGTGCTCCGGTGGTCCCTCCGATGTGCAAGGTCGCACCGGCCGCCGGCGACAGGCTCCGTATCCACATCGACTTCCGGCTGCACGACAGCGAAGACCTGTTCGACGACGGCACCAAGTGGACGGCCCAGGGGCGGCACCTCTACGGCATGGGCAGGGAGGCGAGCACCGACAACAAGGCGGCGTATCTCTTCGTCGGGTGCAGCAGCCCCCAGCTGAAGGGATCGGACCAGGAACCGGTCCCCATCGAGAGCGTGCTCAAGTTCGACAAGCCGTTGGAGGGCGCCCACCCCC
>NZ_MWIG01000102.1:0-12261 GCF_002156145.1 Streptomyces sp. NRRL B-24572
ATCGTCTCCTCGCCGGAGCACGCGGACAGCGCATGGCGTCCGGTCGGCGCGACCGTCGCGCTGACCGGACGCCAGGCGCTGTCCGCGTGCTCCGGCGAGGAGACGATGCGCGACCTGACCAAGGGCGGCGCCACCGCGTACGCGTCCGTGAACTGGACCTTCGCCACCGACGGCATGCTGACCGAGTCGGCCGCGGCCTTGGTGGGGGCGCTCGCGGCCGACTCGGTCAGCANNACGGCAGCCGGCTCCGCCCGCGCCGTCGGGCGGAGCCGGTCGGCGAACCGGCCTTGAGGCCGCCCCGATCGTCCGCCGGGCCACCGGCTCACCGCTCCCGCAGCGCCTCCAGCTGGTCCAGGAACCACCGCTGCGGCGGGCGCGCCGTGGCCGTCGCCGCCAGGCGTTTCGTGCGGTCCGTGCGTTCCGACGGGGGCATCGTGAGGGCCTTGTGGAGGGCCTCCGCCGTTTCCGAGACGTCGAAGGGGTTCACGGTCAGGGCGTCCTCGTGGAGTTCCTCGTACGCCCCCGCCTCCCGGGAGAGGACCAGCGCGCAGCCCGTCTCCGAGACGACCGGTATCTCCTTCGCGACCAGGTTCATGCCGTCGCGCACCGGGTTCACCAGGGCCACGTCCGCGAGGCGGTACGCCGCCAGGGAGCGGGTGAAGTCGTCCTTCACCGAGACCAGGACCGGCTGCCAGTCCGCCGTGCCGAATTCGGTGTTGATCTCCTCGGCCAGGTCGCTCACCGCCGTCGTGTACGACCTGTACGACTCCAGGTCCTGGCGCGAGGGGTACGCCGAGGCCAGGTGGACGACCCTGTCGCGCCATTCGGGGTGCGCGGTCAGGAGTTCGCGGTAGGCCTGGAGGCCCCGCAGGATGTTCTTCGAGAGTTCTGTGCGGTCGACTCGGACGATCGTCCTGCGGTCGCCGACCTCCGAGCGGAGCTGCGCCAGCCTCTCGTCCACCTCCGGGCGGTACGCCAGTGCCCGCAGTTCCTCGCCGTCCACGCCCAGCGGGCACGCCGCGACCCTCGTGCGCCCCAGGTCGCCCGCGCCCTCCTCGAACGCCCTCGCCCAGGCCCGGGTGTGGAAGCCCAGCCGGTCCGCGCCCAGCATGCCCCGGAGGAGTTCCTCGCGGATGTCCGTCGGGAGCATGCCGAGGTACTCCGGGGACGCCCACGGCGTGTGCGTGAAGTGGGCGATGCGCAGGTCCGGGCGGAGCTCGCGGAGCTGCCCGGGCACCAGCGCCAGGTGGTAGTCCTGCACCAGGACCGCAGCCCCCTCCGCCGCCTCCGCCGCCAGCGCCTCCGCGAAGGCGCGGTTGTACGTGCGGTACGACTCCCAGCGGCGGCGGAACCCCGCGTCGAAGACCGGCTCCCGCGGGATGTCGTACAGGTGGTGGTGCAGGAACCACAGCACCGAGTTCGCGATGCCGTTGTACGCGTCGGCGTACACGTCCGGGTCGATGTCCAGCATGCGCACGCCCGGCTCGGCGACACCCCGCCGGACGGCCTCCCGGTCGCCCTCGCCGAGCGCCGCGCACACCCAGAGGCGCTCCCGGGCGTCGACGTCGATGGTGCTCAGGGCCGAGGCCAGGCCTCCGCCGCCCCGTCTGGTGTCGAGCGAGCCGTCCTCGGCGAGCACGTACGAGACCGGGCCCCGGTTGGATGCCACGAGCACAGTAGCCATGTGGCGAACCTAGCCCGTCCCGTAAACGCTCAAACGTACGTATACGAGACGGGTCGATTCGGCCACACGGAGTCGTCGCAGGCCGGTCGTGCGGCCTCACGCCACGCGGCGTCGCGCGTACTCCGCGATCTCGGCCATCGGCGGCCGCTCCTCCGTGTCCACCGCGTACGTCCGCGGCTCGAAGCCCTTCTCGCCCCGCTCGAACTGCGTCAGCCTCGGCCGTACGAGATGCCCCCGGGACAGCCGCAGCTGCGCCGTCCGGTAGATCGCCGCCGCCATCCGGCCGAGCGCCTGCCCGTCCTGGTGCCGGTGCTTGCGCACCCCCACGTCCACCTGCGCGAGCGCGTCCAGGCCCACCGTGTGCAGGGCGTCCACGAGCAGGCCCAGCTCCACTCCGTAACCGACGGGGAACGGGAGCCGTTCGAGGAGCGAGCGCCTCGCCGCGTACTCGCCGCCCAGCGGCTGCACGAAGCCGGCCAGCTGCGGCCAGTGGAGGTTCAGCAGCGGGCGGGCCACCAGCTCCGTGACCCGGCCGCCCTGACCTGGAGTGTCTCCGAAGGGGCGGTCGTACATCGCCTTCACGAAGTCCACGTCCGGGTCCGTGAGCAGCGGGCCCACGATCCCCGTCACGAAATCCGCCGAGAAGTCCCGCAGGTCCGCGTCCACGAAGCAGACCACGTCCCCGCTCGTCACCATCAGTGACCGCCAGAGCACCTCGCCCTTGCCGGGGACCGCCGGTATCCGGGGGAGTATCGCGTCCCGCGCGACCACCCGCGCACCGGCCGCCGCCGCCACCTCCGCCGTACGGTCCGTGGAGCCCGAGTCGATCACCACCAGCTCGTCGACGAGAGGGACGGACCCGGTCATCAGCTCGCGGCGGATCACGGAGACGATGTCCCCGACCGTCGCCTCCTCGTTCAGCGCGGGCAGGACGACGCTGACCCTCGTCCCCCGCTTGGCGGCGAGCACCCGGTCCAGCGGGCGGTCGGACACGGACCAGGACCGCCGGGCCAGCCAGCGCTCCACTTCCTCCAGCAACGTGATCTCCATCTCGCGGATCGGACGTCGGTCTCCACCTTCGAAGCCTTCGGTTACAGTCTTGAACAACGCGGATGCCCGATGCATGTCGGGGTGCCGCCCGCGTCTCACAATCGAATACCGCTCATCCAGAGGGGCAGAGGGAAACGGCCCGTTGAAGCCCCGGCAACCCTCCAGTCGGTTACCACTCGTCCTCCAGCGAGGTCCCCGGCTAGGGAAGGTGCCAAATCCGTCTCATGGCGAAAAATTCGTCATGGGAAAGATGAGGAGAAAGGGCCTCGCCTCCATGGCTGCACAGACCGCCGTACCCACCAGCACCGTCGACCTCGGTCCCGCTTCCGGGCTTTCCTGTCGCGAATGCGGTGAGGTCTTCCCGCTCGGCCCGATCTTCGCCTGCGAACTCTGTTTCGGACCGCTCGAAGTCGCGTACGACCTTCCCACCGGTGACCCCGAGGCGCTGCGCAAGCAGATCGAGGCCGGCCCCGCCAACATCTGGCGCTACGCCCCCCTCCTGCCCGTCCCCGCCGACGTCGCCGAGAAGCCCAACCTGAACCCCGGCTGGACCAAGCTCATCCAGGCCGACAACCTCGCCCGCGAGCTCGGCGTCGCCCCCGGCAAGCTCTTCGTCAAGGACGACTCCGGCAACCCGACCCACTCCTTCAAGGACCGGGTCGTCGCCCAGGCGCTCGAAGCCGCCCGCGCCTTCGGCTTCACCACCCTCTCCTGCTCCTCCACCGGCAACCTGGCCGGCGCCGTCGGCGCCGCCGCCGCCCGCGCCGGTTTCCGCTCCTGCGTGTTCATCCCGCACGACCTGGAGCAGGGCAAGGTCGTCATGGCCGGTGTCTACGGCGGTGACCTCGTCGCCATCGAGGGCAACTACGACGACGTCAACCGCTTCTGCTCGGAGCTCATCGGCGACCCGCTCGGCGAGGGCTGGGGCTTCGTGAACGTCAACCTCCGCCCGTACTACGGCGAGGGCTCCAAGACGCTCGCGTACGAGATCTGCGAGCAGCTCGGCTGGGTCATCCCCGACCAGCTCGTCATCCCGATCGCCTCGGGTTCGCAGCTGACGAAGATCGACAAGGGTCTGCAGGAGCTCATCAAGCTGGGCCTCGTCGAGGACAAGCCGTACAAGATCTTCGGCGCCCAGGCCGAGGGCTGCTCCCCGGTGTCGGCGGCCTTCAAGGCCGGCCACGACGTCGTGCGGCCCCAGAAGCCGAACACCATCGCCAAGTCCCTCGCCATCGGCAACCCGGCCGACGGCCCGTACGTCCTCGACATCGCCCGCCGGACCGGCGGCGCCGTGGAGGACGTCGACGACGAGCAGGTCGTCGAAGCCATCAAGCTCCTCGCGCAGACCGAGGGCGTCTTCGCCGAGACCGCGGGCGGCGTGACCGTCGGCGTCACCAAGAAGCTCGTCGAGGCCGGTCTCATCGACCCGAACCTCACCACCGTCGTCCTCAACACCGGCGACGGACTCAAGACCCTGGACGCGGTGGCCGAAACCTCTCAGGCGACCGCCACCATCCGCCCGAGCCTGGACGCGTTCCGCGACGCCGGCCTGGCGCTCTGAAAGGTAACGAAGACATGGCCGTGAACGTCCGCATCCCCACCATCCTCCGCACCTACACCGGCGGGCAGTCCGAGGTCCAGGCCGAGGGCGCGACCCTCGCCGAGGTCATCGCGGACCTGGAGAAGAACCACACCGGCATCGCCGCCCGCGTCCTGGACGACCAGGGCAAGCTGCGCCGCTTCGTCAACGTCTACGTCAACGACGACGACGTGCGCTTCGAGCAGGGCCTGGAGACGGCCACCCCGGCCGGCGCGGGCGTCTCGATCATCCCGGCCGTCGCCGGAGGCTGACCATCAAGCACAGTGCCGGCGGCTGCTGATCCCCGGCCGAGCCTTCGCCGAGGTCTACCGGTCAGTACGAATTGCCCCTTCCGCGCGATAAGCGGAAGGGGCAATTCTGCATGGTTGAGCGCGGTAGAGTTGGGGAAGTCCCCTCCGCTGCGCATGCCGGACGCATATGAGAATGCGTCCCCGCACGACAAGAAGCAGCCAAAGTCCCTGCGCGTTGTGTACGTTCTGCGCGCTTTGCCGGGCCCGACTTGCCCCGTGATCCAGGGGATTATCCCCAATTCCCCTTTCCGGCGCGCCCAGAATTCTCGGTCGAATGACCTGTTGCAGAGGGCAGTTGGGCAGATACATTCAGCGGCGGTCGACGCGTTCCGGCGCAGGGTCTGACCCGGGTCCGCGAGGTGCGGTCCCGCGCAAGGGCCAGTAATAGGGGAGTTAGGCATGGCTCAGGGCACCGTCAAGTGGTTCAACGCGGAGAAGGGCTACGGCTTCATCGCGGTAGACGGTGGTGCGGATGTTTTCGTCCACTACAGCGCGATCCAGATGGATGGCTACCGCAGCCTCGAAGAGGGCCAGCGGGTCGAGTTCGAGATCTCGCAGGGCCAGAAGGGTCCGCAGGCGGACATGGTCAAGCTCGCCGTCTGAGCGCGGCGCGATCGGCCACCGACGCAACGCCGTCGAGGGGTCCGCATCCCTGAGGGGATGCGGACCCCTCGTGCGTTCCCGGGCTCCTCGTGCGTGCCCGGCCCCCTCACGCCTTCCCGGGCTCCTCGCGCCTTCCCGGACCCCTCGTGCGTTCCCGGCCCCCTCCGTCCACCCCCTGGTCACCTCCCGAAACGCGAGAGTCGCTTGCACTCTCATAGGGCGAGTGCTAATCATTGGCGTTAGCACTCGGAAGGTGAGAGTGCTACGAGGATCGGGCAGACGAGGCCGCCGGCCGGGTGGGGCAAGGAACCACACGGAGTCGCGGAGGCCGTCCGTCGCGGGCGTCGGCGCGGTCCTGGAGCGTTATCCACCCCATGTCCGGGAGGACCACTTCACATGGCCAAGATCATCGCGTTCGACGAGGAGGCCCGGCGCGGTCTCGAGCGCGGCATGAACCAGCTCGCTGACGCCGTCAAGGTCACCCTTGGCCCCAAGGGCCGCAACGTCGTCCTCGAGAAGAAGTGGGGCGCCCCCACGATCACCAACGATGGTGTCTCCATCGCCAAGGAGATCGAGCTCGAGGACCCGTACGAGAAGATCGGCGCCGAGCTGGTCAAGGAAGTCGCCAAGAAGACGGACGACGTCGCCGGCGACGGTACGACCACCGCCACCGTCCTCGCCCAGGCGCTCGTCCGCGAGGGTCTCCGCAACGTCGCCGCCGGTGCCAACCCGATGGCCCTCAAGCGCGGCATCGAGAAGGCCGTCGAGGCCGTCTCCGGCGCCCTCCTCGAGCAGGCGAAGGATGTCGAGACCAAGGAGCAGATCGCTTCCACGGCCTCCATCTCCGCCGCCGACACCCAGATCGGCGAGCTCATCGCCGAGGCGATGGACAAGGTCGGCAAGGAAGGCGTCATCACCGTCGAGGAGTCGCAGACCTTCGGTCTGGAGCTCGAGCTCACCGAGGGCATGCGCTTCGACAAGGGCTACATCTCGGCGTACTTCGCCACCGACATGGAGCGCATGGAGGCGTCGCTCGACGACCCGTACCTCCTGATCGTCAACTCCAAGATCTCCTCCGTGAAGGACCTCCTTCCGCTCCTGGAGAAGGTCATGCAGTCGGGCAAGCCGCTGCTGATCATCGCCGAGGACGTCGAGGGCGAGGCCCTGTCGACCCTGGTCGTCAACAAGATCCGCGGCACCTTCAAGTCCGTCGCCGTCAAGGCCCCGGGCTTCGGCGACCGCCGCAAGGCCATGCTGAACGACATCGCCATCCTCACGGGCGGCACGGTCATCTCCGAGGAGGTCGGCCTCAAGCTCGAGAACGCGGGCCTGGACCTGCTCGGCCGCGCCCGCAAGGTCGTCATCACCAAGGACGAGACCACCATCGTCGACGGTGCCGGTGACAGCGAGCAGGTCGCCGGTCGCGTGAACCAGATCCGCGCCGAGATCGAGAACTCCGACTCGGACTACGACCGCGAGAAGCTGCAGGAGCGCCTGGCGAAGCTCGCCGGCGGTGTTGCGGTCATCAAGGCCGGTGCCGCGACCGAGGTCGAGCTCAAGGAGCGCAAGCACCGCATCGAGGACGCCGTTCGCAACGCGAAGGCGGCCGTCGAGGAGGGCATCGTCGCCGGCGGTGGCGTGGCCCTGCTCCAGGCCTCCAACGTCTTCGAGAAGCTCGAGGGCGACCTGACGGGCGACGAGGCCACCGGTGCCAACATCGTGAAGCTGGCCCTCGAGGCCCCGCTGAAGCAGATCGCGGTCAACGCCGGCCTCGAGGGCGGCGTCGTGGCGGAGAAGGTCCGCAACCTGCCCGTCGGCCACGGCCTGAACGCCGCGACCAACGAGTACGTCGACCTCATCGCCGAGGGCATCATCGACCCGGCGAAGGTCACGCGCTCCGCGCTGCAGAACGCCGCGTCGATCGCCGCGCTGTTCCTCACCACCGAGGCCGTCATCGCCGACAAGCCGGAGAAGGCCGCTGCGCCGGCCGGCGGCGGCATGCCGGGCGGTGACATGGACTTCTGATCCTGACGGATCGGCAGTTCATCGCTGAACGCGACGAGGGCGGCACCCCCACCAGGGGGTGCCGCCCTCGGGCGTTCGTCCAGCAGGGGTGATCAGCGCACGTCGACGTAGTCCCCGCCGGCCGCCGCCGGGGAGTTGAAGTGCTGGTAATTGCCGAAGCAGTAGATCCGCCAGCTGCCGTCGGCGCTCGCCGTCGCCTTCAGGGAGACCTTGCCGGTGGAGCCGGAGCGCCCGGAGGCCACGGTCTTCCAGGTCGTCGAGCCCTTCGGCTGGAACTGCAGGACGACCGGCGCGTTCCCGTACGCCCGCCAGGCCCCGTCCCAGTAGTGCTGGAGGCTGCCGGTGGCGGTCACGTACCCGCCCTTGGCGACCGGCTCGGGGCCGGCGTTCAGGGAGACGATCCGGGTGTCGTTGCGGGCGAGCCGGAAGGACCCGGAGCCGGACTCGGCGAACTGGTCGGTGGTCAGGTGCCGGACCCGGAACCAGCCGCCGCGGCTCTTGGCGGTGAGCGTGAACTCGTTGGAGTAGGCGGAGCTCACGTACGTCGTGGCGATCCGCTTCCAGCCGCCGTCGACGGACTGCTCCAGCTGGAGGTACTGGGCCACGGGGAAGGACGGGTTCGCTACGTACCGGGCCCGGAAGGTGCCCGTGACCGTGACCTTGCCGTCGGCGGAGAGGCCGATGGACGTGAGGTCCGTACGGGATTCCAGCGGAATGGCCAGCGGCCCCGTCACGTCGCCGAAGCTCACGTACCGGTCGGGGGAGTCGACCGTCCAGCCGCCGACGTACTCTCCCGAGGCGGCGACGAGCCGTGCGGTGAACCGGCCGTCCGCGCCCGTCCGCACGATCGCCGGCGGGGAGACGGTGGGCGAGGGGGTGCCGATGCGCACGCGGACCTGCTCGTTCGCGACCGGCGCGTTCCCGGCCGCCGGGTCGGTCATCCGGCCGCTGATGGTGACGGTCTGCCCGCTCAGCGCCCGCTTCTTGTCCGCGGTCGCCGTCACGGTCACCTTGCGCGGCACCCACTCGGAGACCGAGTCGTACGCGCGGACGGTGCCGTGGAGCTCGGCCGTGTCCGCCGAGACGGACGCCGAGAAGTCGGTCCGGCCTTCGAGGTCAGCGCTGGAGATCGGGTACGACCCGCCGGTGAACGCGCCGGTCCCGTCGGTGACCGTCTGCTCCTCGGGGGACTCCTGCGGGGTGTGCTGCCGGATCGAGACGCTCTGGCCGGTCAGCTGCACCACGTCCCCGGAGCCGGGCTGGATGCCGACGAGGGTGCCCGAGGGACGGGTGGTGCGGTCGGCATAGGTGGGCTTGGAGAGCGTGAAGTTCCGGAACTCCGGGCGCAGCCGGAAGTCGAGCTGCCCGGCGTCGGTGCGGGTGAGCTTGTTGCCGAGCGAGTCGGTGGCCGTGACGTCGATGGAGTACGTGCCGAGGGCCGGCATGGTGCCGCCGTCCTCGACGAGCTTCAGCGCGGCCTCGGCGGGCAGCCGGAAGGTGTTGGCGAGCGCCGGGTCCCAGGAGTAGTCCGCGGTGAGCGCCGGGATGTCGGCGAGGACGGTGTCGCCCTGCCGGATCCGGGCCGAGACGGTGGTGATCCTGGCCGAGGGGGCGTCGGACCAGGCGGTCACCTTGAAGGAGCCGCGCTGGGCGTCCTCGGTGACGGCCCGGCCGATGCCGACGGTCGGGGTGTCCTCGGCGAGGGCGGGGGCGGTCGAGGCGGCCAGGGCCACGGCCGCGACGGCCGCCGTCAGGGAGAGGCGGAGGTCAGCGCGCATCGATGTACTTCGCATTCGTCTCGCTGTAGAAGTAGCTGCCCGTGGTGTTGAGGTAGAGCGCCCAGGAGCCGTCGCCGTAGGCGGTGGCGCGGTAGCTGAAGTTGCCGTAGCTGTTGGTGGTGATGTCCTTGGTCACCCAGTACCACTTGGTGTCGCCCTTGGGCTTGTAGACCAGGGTCAGCTTGACTCCGCCGAGCGGCTTCCAGACGCCGTTGAGCTTGCGCTGGACGGTGCCGGAGACGGTCATCTTGCCGTTCACCACGGGCTGGGTGGGGCTGATGGTGAAGGCGGAGAAGCGGGTGGCCGTGCGGGCCCGCTTGAGGGCCGTGCCGGCCTTGGCGACCAGCTGGTTGGTCTCCGGGTGGTACACCCGGTAGAGCGCGCTGTCGTAGCCCCACGAGTTGAGGGTGTACTGGCAGTAGGTGTTGGTCCGACCGGAGACGAGGTTGCGCCAGGTGAGGCCGCCGTCCAGGGAGGCCTGGAGCGTCGTCGGCTCGCCGGTGGCGCAGTACCCGCTGCTGCCGAGCTGTCCCTTGGCGACGAGCCTTCCGTACTCGTCCAGGGTGATCGCGTACTGGCCGTACGAGAACTGCTGCGGGACGGCGATGTCGGTCCGGTCGAACGCGTACGCGCCGGGCTGGATGTACGCCGAGGGCCGGAGGAAGGTGTAGATCTTGTCGGTGCTGTACTCCGCGCGTGCGGAGAACGAGAAGGTGCCGGTGGCGGAGGAGGTCCCGCTGCCCAGCTGGTTCACCGGCGTCGCGTCGGAGTAGTTCGGCTCCCTGCCGGTCGCGACGACGGGAGCGCCCGGGAACGGCTTCCAGCCGCCGGCCGTGTAGCGCTCCACGTGGCCGCTGACCTGCACGTTCGTACCGGCGAGCACGCGGTACTTGTTCACGTCGGAGCTGATCCGGTAGATGACGGCCTCGGCCTGCACGCCCGGGACGTACGCCGCGTTGTCCGGGTCGTTGACGGTGCCGGTGGTGACCACGGACGCGGACCCGTTGCTGATCGTGGCGTTCGGCGTCATCGGCAGCGTGAAGGTGCCGTCCGCGCCGGTCGTGGCGGTGAGGGTCTGGGAGCGGTAGGCGGTGTCGTACAGGCTCAGCTTCACCTCCACCTTCGTGCCCTCGGGGGCGGCGGTGCGGGCGCCGGTGGCCGGGTTCCACAGGGTGGTCCTGCCGGAGAGCACGACCTTCCGCTGCTCGTAGGTGGTGGTGGCGCGGTCCCAGGACAGGCCGGTGACGCCGACGTGCGGACGGTAGGAGTAGGTGCCGCCGGTCCACTGCTTGGTGGTCTCGCCGGGCAGCCGGTACTCGACGCGGACCGGGTAGTCCCCGAGCGCCGTGCCCTCGGGGAGGGCGAACGGCTCGTCGGGGGTCCACGAGCTGTAGCTGTCCGAGGTGATCGCCTCCGTGGAGGCGAGGACGGCGGCGTCCGGGGCGGTGGAGGCCAGCACGCTGACCTTGACCCAGAGCGCGCTGGAGGGCAGCACCAGGTGGTAGCGACCGTTGTCCAGCGTGCTGCCGGTGGTGCTGTCCCAGTCCGCGTGCGCGGCCGGGGCGTGGATGACGGCGGGCGTGATGACGCCCGCCGAGAGAGCGAAGACGGCGGCCGCACGGACGAAGGCGTGCGGAAGCCTGCGCGTTGAGCGCGGCAAAGGGACCCCCCACAGGTCTGAGATCGCGGCCACGCCCTCAGCCGGGCGGCCGCGTGGCAGAACTTTAGCGCTCACCTGTTGAACATGTTCATTCCCTTTACGAGGATGCCGGGGCGGGGCGCCGGGGTGATCCTGGAATGGGCCCTTCGTGAAGGGAATCGGAGCGATGGTCACCCTCCTGACGACGCCGGCCGACCGCGAACTGGTCATCACCCGCACCTTCGACGCCCCGCCGGACCGTGTCTGGACGGCCTGGACGCGGCCCGAGCACGTACGGGAGTGGTACGGGGCGGCCGGGCTGACCACCTCCGTCGTCGACATCGACCTGCGGGCGGGCGGCGCCTGGCGCTGGGGCCAGACCGGGCCCGACGGCCAGGAGATCGTCTTCTCCGGCAGGTACGAGGACGTCGTCCCGGCGGAACGGCTCGACTACACGGAGGTCTTCGAGCAGATGCCGGACGCCGAGCCGGTCCGCGTGACCCTCACCTTCGACGCGACCCCCGACGGCGGCACGGCCCTGACCAGCACTTCCTTCTGGCCCTCGAACGAGATCAGGGACCAGGCGCTGGCGGCGGGCATGGAGACGGGGGTGAGGGAGCAGTACGACCGGCTGGCGGAGCACCTGAAGACGATGTGAGGGCCGGTACTACGGGACGCGGAGCAGCGCCTTCGCGATCGGCTCGCCGGTGCGGCGGGCGCGCGCCAGGCCCGCCTTCACCTCGGAGAGGGTCCGGGGCCGGTAACCGGGACCGCCGCAGCAGGACTTGTGGAAGCGGATGCCGGCGTGGAGCACGACCGAGAGCGCCCGCCAGGCCGAGACGTCCCGGCGGCGGGGCGGCGCGAAGGCGGAACCCGCGTGGATGAGGGTGCGCGCGCAGCGCGGACACCGCCGCTCGCGCCAGGGGTCGTACGGCTGCTTGTACGAGGCCCGGCACGGCAGACAGACGTATGAGGTCTTGCCGTTGCCCATGGGGCCCAGGGTAGGGGGCCCTGGGGCAGGGCCCCAGGGAATTACGGGCGGGGGGATGACGGGCGCTGGAAGAAGGCCGTCCAGAGGAAGGACTCGCCGAAGACAGGGGATTCGGCGGATCGAGCGTGCATGCGGCGGAGCTCGATCTCCGTCAGGTCGGAGAAGATCGCGCGGAGCGAGGTGTCGGTGTACGCGAGCCCGCCGTGCAGCTTGCCGTCGCGGTAGAAGTCGGCGTCCGGGAGTTCGGAGCCCATGCCGCCCTCGCCGGCCGCGAACGCGGTGAGGGCGAAGTGGCCGCCGGGGGCGAGGGCGCGGTCGAGGAGGGCGAGGTAGCTGATGCGGCGGTGCGGGGGCAGGTGGTGGAAGCAGCCGGAGTCGTAGATCAGGTCGTACGGGCCGTCGAGGGCGGCCGTGAAGGCGTCGCCGCACACGAACCGGACGTTCTCGGCGCCTGACGCGGCGGCCCGTTCCTCCGCCCAGGCGATGGCCGTGGGCGAGAGGTCGACGCCGGTCACCTCGTAACCGGCCGCCGCGAGGTGCAGGGCGTTCCGGCCGGGCCCGCAGCCGAGGTCGAGGACCTTGCCGCCGGCCGGGATCAGGC
>NZ_MWIG01001020.1:0-3483 GCF_002156145.1 Streptomyces sp. NRRL B-24572
TCATGGTCACCCACGACCCGGTGGCCGCTGCCGTCGCCGACGTCGTCATCTTCCTCAAGGACGGCCGCATCGCGGACCGCATCACCCTGACCAGGGACCCCGACGGCCGGAACGCCGCCTCCATCGCAGCCCACATGGCCCGGCTGGAGGCATGATGCTGATCCTCGCGAACATCCGTGAGCGCTGGGCCGGATTCCTCGGCGCGTTCGTCGCCGTGATGGTCGGCGTCGGACTGATCACCACCACCCTCGTCATCTACGACTCCTCCCGCCCCGACGTCCAGCCCCGCTACGCCGGCACCGCCGCCCTCGCCCTGCCGAACCAGGCCCCCGACCAGGACGGCAGCCCCGAGGACCGGATGCCGTGGAGCCGCGCCGAGGCCGCACCGCTCGTCGAGAAGCTGGCGGCGGTGCCCGGCGTGGCCGCGGCCGTCGTCGACCGCACCTTCTACGCCCAGGCGTTCCGCGGCGACCGGCCCGTCGCCGACGAGGGCGCCGTCGACGCCGGCCACGGCTTCGCCAGCACCCGGCTCGCCCCGTACAAGCTCGTCACGGGCCGCGCCCCGACCGCCGACGACGAGGTCGTCGTCGACCGCGCCCTCGGCGTCCCCGTCGGATCCGACCTCACCGTCAACATCACCGCCGGCCGTACCCCGTTCAAGGTCGTCGGCACGGTCGACGGCCCCGGCTACTACTTCAGCGACGCCTTCGCCGCACGCCAGGAACCCGGCGTCGGTGTCATCGGCCTCGTCCCCGAGCCCGGCACCTCCGCCGGGAACCTCGCGCAGCAGGCCCGCAGCGCCGTCGGCGCCGCCGGCACCGTCGTCTCCGGCGACGACCGGGCCGAACTCCAGCCCCAGTACATCGAGCACAAGCGGTTCCTCGGCACCCAGCTCATCGGCGCCATGGCCATCCTCGGCCTGTTCACCACCGTCTTCGTCGTCGCCTCCATGCTCGTCCTCTCCACCGGCATGCGCCGCCGCGAGATCGGCCTGCTGCGCACCATCGGCGCCGCCCCCCGCCAGATCCGCCGGATGGTCCTCGGCGAGGCCGCCGTCGTCGGCCTCCTCGGCTCCCTCGCCGGCTGCCTCGCCGGCGTCGCGGCGGCCCCGCTGCTGCGGAACATCCTCGACGGCCTGGACGTCACCCCGCCCGGCCTGGAGATCACGGTCTCCGCCTGGCCCCTGTTCACCGCCGCCGCCATCGGCATCGGCGTCAGCGTCCTCGGCGCCTGGTCCGCCAGCCGGCTCGCCGCCAAGGTCGCCCCCATCGAGGCACTGCTCGACAGCCGCTCCGCCAACAAGACCATGGGCCGCGCCCGTTGGATCAGCGGCCTCGCCGTCCTCGGCCTCGGCGTCGTCCTCGCCATCGGCACCGCCACCGCGGCCGCCGACGACCGCGTCAACATGGCCATCTTCGCGACCATGGTGCTCATCGTGGCCGCCGCGCTCCTGGCCCCCGTCTTCGTCGGCCCCGTCGGCCGGGCCCTCACCGCCCCCTTCCAGCGGTCCGGATCGGCCGGCCCGCTGCTCGTCCGCGCCGAACTCGGCGCCAACTCCCGCCGCGCCGCCTCCCTCGCCGCTCCCGTCATCGCCGCCGTCGGTTTCGCCGTCCTGCTCAGCGGCATGGTCGAGACCATGCGCGTCGCCTACCCGGCCGGCGAGGCCCTCAAGGTCCAGGGCCAGCTGATCGTCACGCCCGACGGGACCCCCGGCAACACCGACGAGGTCGTCGCCGCCAACCCCGTCGGCAAGGCCGCCCTGCCCACCCGGGCCTTCGTCGGCGAACCCGGCAAGCAGACCGTCATCGACGTCCTCGGCTCCCGCGACGCCCGCTGGAGCAAGCCCGGCCAGGCCGTGCTCGGTGAGCGGACCGCCAGGACCCTGAACCTCAAGGCCGGCCAGGAGGCCACCGTGCGCTTCGCCGACGGGGAGAGCGTCCGCCTGCGCGTCGCCCAGGTCCTCCCGGACGACCCCGCCCGCGGCGACTTCGTCGTCTCCCGCGACCTGGTCCGCAGCCACGACCCGGCCGCCCTCACCGACGACATCTTCGTCCCCGGGGCCAACCGTCCCACCGAGCTCGTGCCCGGCACCGCCCTCCACGACGCCCTCCAGTACGCCCTGGACGACTACAACACCGACGCCAAGCTCACCGACAGCCTCGCCGCCATGCTCATCGTCATCGCCGTCGGCTACAGCGGCATCGCCGTCGCCAACAGCATGGCCATGACCGCCCACGGCCGGCGCCGCGACTTCGCGGTGATGAAGTCCGCCGGCGGCACCGTCCGCCAGCTGCTCCTCTTCTCCGTCGGCGAGACCTCCCTCGTCGTGGCCGTCGGCGCCGCCCTCGGCGTCCTCGTCACCCTCCCGCCGCTCGCCGGAATGGCCTCGGGCCTCTCCCAGGCCACCTCCGCCGACGTCGGACTGCACCTCAACGGCGGCACCGTGACCGGAGCGATCATCGGCTCCCTGCTCCTCGCCGTCACCGCCAGCGCCGCCGTCACCTGGCGCACCATGAGCCGGGAGGCTTCATAAGCCTCCCCTTCGACGGACGGCGGCCCCGGGATCCCCCGCCCGGGCCGCCGTCCTTCCCGTCCGCCCCCGGTCGAACGCGGCCGAAACGGGATGTATAGACCGCCACCGTCGCCGCTTATAGACCGCGGATAGCGCCGCTCATTGTGCTGGAGCCCAAGCACGATGGGAGGCGATCGACCGTGACCGTTCCGGATCCGCGTACGCACTCGCGGTGGCTCAAGGCGTGCAACCGGGTCACCCGGCCCCGGTGCCGGCTCGTGTGCGCCCCGCACGCGGGCGGCACCGCTTTCGCGTACCGGGGCTGGCCCGCCGGACTGCCCGGCGACACCGAGGTGTACGCCGTGCAGTACCCCGGCCGTCAGGACCGGCTCGGGGAACCCGCCGCCACCACCATGGACGAACTCGTCCGACCCGTCGCCGACGCGCTGGAGCCCTTCGTCGGCGAACCGCTCGCGCTCTTCGGCCACAGCATGGGCGCCGTCGTCGCCTACGAGGTCACCCTCGAACTCGAACGCCGCCACGGCCAGGTCGTCGACCTGCTCGCCGTCTCCGGCTCCCGTGCCCCCCACCACCGCGAGCGGCACGACCGGCACGAACTCGACGACGCCGACCTCGTCGACGAACTCCGCCGTCTCAACGACTCCTTCGGCGACCTGCTCGACTCGCCCGAGCTCCTCGAACTGGTGCTCCCCTCGATCCGGGCCGACTTCGGCGTCGTCGCCCGCTACGGACGCACCCAGTCCGAGCCGGTCCGCGCCCCGCTGCTCGCGCTCGGCGGCACCGAGGACCCCGACGTCAGCCCCGAGGACCTCCGACGCTGGCGCGCCTGCGCCGGCGCCTCCTTCGGCACCCGGCTCTTCCCGGGCGGTCACTTCTACCTCACGGACCAGCGGCCCGTCCTGGACGCCGTCACCCCCTGGCTGCCCGGCCGGCAGCCAGGGGGTGACGGC
>NZ_MWIG01001021.1:0-3587 GCF_002156145.1 Streptomyces sp. NRRL B-24572
CTCCTTCGCCGCCGGGGCGGACCGCCCCGAGCCGGCCCAGCTCGCGGCGGTCTCCGCCCGCCAGCGCCACGGCGGCCCCGACGAGCACCAGGTGCTCAGCGGCCCCGGCTGGTCGCTCGGCTGCGACCGGCTCGCGGTGACCGACCCCTGCGGCGGACAGCAGCCCTACCGGCTGCCCCACCTGCCCGGCATCCTCGCCGTGCTCAACGGCGAGATCTACAACCACGCCGAGCTCCGCCGCACCCTCGCCGCCCGCGGCCACCGCTTCCCCGACCGCTGCGACGGCACCGTGCTCCCCGCGCTCTACGCCGAGTACGGCCCCGCCTTCGCCGAACACCTCGACGGCATGTTCGCCGTCGCCCTCCTCGACCTGCGGCCGGGCAGCACGCAACTCGTCCTCGCCGTCGACGACATGGGCATGAAGCCGCTCCACCTGCACCACGACCCGTACGACGGCTCCACCCGCTTCGCCTCCGAGATCCCCGCCCTCCTCGCCTTCGAAGGCGTACGGATCTCCCCGCGCGAGGACGCCCTCGACACCCTCCTCGCCACCCGCACCTCCTTCTCCACGCACACCGCGCTCGACGGCGTCGACGTCCTGCCGCCCGGCGCCACGGCCGTCGTACGGCCGGGCGCCGCCCCGGTCGTCCGCCGTCGCGGCCCGTACCGCGCGAGCCCCCTCGGCGACACCCAGGACGTCCTGCGCCGCGAAGTGCGCCGGCTCGCCCGGGCCGAAGTGCCCGTCTGCGCCGTCACCAGCGGCGGCCTCGACTCCGGGCTCGTCACCGCCCTCGCCGCCGAGCACGCCCGCGAGACCGACGCGCCGCCGCTGCACACCTTCCACCTCACCTACCGGGGCCGGTGGCCCGACTCCGAGGCCGCCCACGCCCGTGCCGTCGCCCGCCGCGCCCGGACCGTCCACCACGAGGTCGCCGTCGACCCCGACGAACTCGGCTCCCTCCTCACCCGGACCGTCCGCCACCTCGGCCAGCCCAACGCCGACCCCATCACCCTCTCCACGTACGCCCTCTTCCGCGCCGTCCGCGAGAACGGCTTCACCGTCGCCCTCGCCGGCGACGGGGCCGACGAACTCTTCGGCGGGTACGACCGGATGCGGGCGGCGCTGACGGCCGGCCCCGAATGGGCGGGCGCGTACGCGGACGCGCTCTCGGCGGCGCCGCGACTGCTCCGCGAGCACCTGTACACCGCCAACTACCGGGCGTACATCGCGGATACGGGCTCCGCCGCCGACCGCATCGAGCAGGAGCTGCGCTCGGCGGAGGCGGTCGGCGCGGACCGGCTGACGGCGATGACGGCCTTCGAGACGCGATGGCGGCTGCCGGCGTACCACCTGCGGCGCCTGGACCACCTGTCCATGGCGTGGGCGGTGGAGGCGCGCCTGCCGTTCTGCCAGCCGTCGGTGGTCACGCACGCACGGTCCCTGCCGGTGGCGGCGCGGACGGGGAAGCGGGCGCTGTACGAGGCGGGGGCGGAGCTCCTGCCCCCGTCGGTCCTGAACCGGCCGAAGCAGCCCTTCACGCTGCCGGTCGCGGCGATGCTGGCGCCCGGGGGTCCGCTGCTCGACCTGGTCCGGGAGCTGCTCTCCCCGGCGCGGCTGGTCCTGGGCGGGAAGATCCGCGCCGACCGGGCGGCGAAGCTGCTGGCCCGGCACCTGGAGCGCCCGTCCCAGCACGACGCCCTCGCGCTGTGGGCCCTCGCCGTCCACGAGCTGTGGACGGAGGTCGTCCAGGGCATGCGCATCCCGGTCGGCTGTGCGGCCTGATCCGTGACGGTCGCCGCCGCCGTCGTCCGGGCCGAGGACGCCCCCGGCCCGACCCTCGTCCTGCGCCTCGACCGACTCCCGGCCGGAGCACTGGCGCTGGGCGGGGAACTGGCGCGGTTGCGCCGGTCGCTCGCCCGGACGGCGTACGCGGACCTCCACAAGATCGCGATCTACGGCGGCGGGGACCACGCCCTCCGCTACCGCTTCGTCCAGGCCCTCCCCGACGGCCGGTTCGACTTCCGGGCCGGCTGCGGACACTCGCTCCTCGCCTGCGTCGTCGCCGACGGCCGCCCGGGGCCCGTCACCGTCCGCGCCGTGACCACCGGGGACACCGTCCTCTGCGAGCCGCACGGCGACACGTACACGCTCAGCTTCCTCCGGCCGCCCTCCGAACCCGGCACCCTTCCGACCGGCCGCCCCGTCGACGTCCTCGACGGCGTGCCCGTCTCGCTCGTGCGGTACGGCAACCCGTACGTCTTCGTCGACGCCCGCCACCTGCCCGGGGGCGCCCTCCAGGACCGGCTCCTCGCGCTCCGGGCCCGCGCCGCCCGGCTCCTCGGCCACCCCCCGGACTCCGCCCTCCCCAAGATCGCCGCCATCTCCGTCCAGGACGGCGGGCTCTCCGTCCGCGCCCTCACCGTCGGCGGCTGGCACCCCCGGCTCGCACTCACCGGCGCCGCCGCCCTCGCCGCCGCCGGGGCGATCGGCGGTACCGTCGTACCGCCGGTCCGCGGGCCCGTCCGTACCCCCGCCGGCACCGTCACCGTCTCCGCCGCGCACGACCGCGTCCGCGTCCACCACAAGCGCGCCGAGGTCCTTGAAACCATCGAACTGCCGTGGCGCATCCACGCAACGGCGTGAATGCGCACCCGCCCGAACAGGCCCCCGCCCCGAATCCTCTGCCACGCTGAAATCGACCGGTCGTCGGTATCCGTGGGACGTGGGGAGAGCAGACACCAATGAAATTCGAGAATCTGCGTGTCGTCGTGACCGGAGCGTCCCGCTATTTCGGTCGCGCGCTCGCCGTCGGATTCGCGCATCTCGGCGCCGAGGTCTACGTGTCGGCGCGGACCGTCGAGGCCGCCGAGCGGACCCGTACCGAGGTGATGGGTTCGGCCCGTGACCGCATCCACGCCTTCGGCTGCGACCTGAGCAGGCCCGCCGAGATCCGGGAGTTCGCGGCCCGGGTCGGTGAACGCACCGACCGCGTCGACCTGTTGGTCAACAACGGCGCCCGCTGGCTCGACGGCATGGACCTTGAGGCGGCCAGCGACGCCGAGATCGTGGAGACGATCGAGTCGACGGCCGGCGGCACGGTCCTCATGGTGAAGCACTTCCTGCCGCTGCTGCGCGGCTCGCTGCGGCCCGACATCGTCAACATGGTGGCCGTGCGGGACGCGGAGGGGGCGTCGGCCGCGACCGCCGGGGCGGCCCACGAGGCCTTCTGGGCGGCGAAGAGCGCGCAGGCCGGTTTCGCCGACATCCTGTCGCGCCGGCTGCGGCCCTCCGGGGTCCGCGTCTTCTCCCTCTTCCCGCCCGATTTCTCGACCTCGGACCCGCGCTTCGCGGAATGGGACGGATCGAATCCCGACGGAATAGCACCCGACGAGAAGCTCACCACCCAGGCCCTTTTCGAGTGCATCGTCTACGCCGTCGAGCAGCCCCGTGACTGCTTCATCCGGTCCTTCCACTTCGAGCCCCGATGACCGTCGAAAACGTCAAGGAGGTCCCATGAGCACCCCCGTCTGGATCACCGCGACCCCTCCCGCCACCCACGGCGAACTCCACATCGGCCACCTCGCCG
>NZ_MWIG01001022.1:0-5078 GCF_002156145.1 Streptomyces sp. NRRL B-24572
CGGGAGCCCCGCGGTGGCCCCGCCGCCGGTCACGGACGCGACGGTGGGAGGACCCGCGCCCCGGGTCTCGTGGCTGACCCGCGTCAGGCGCTTCCTGGGCTGGGGATAGGCGCGCTCCGGGGCAACCCCGCTGCCCTCAGTCCGGTAACGAGACGTCGGACGAGGCGTAGCGGGGTGCTCCGGTGTACCAGGCGTGGAGGCCGGAGAGGAATCCGCACGCTCCCCGGAGCCAGGTCTCCAGCTCGGCCCGTTCCTCGCGGTCGAGGCCGTCCCGGCGTACGAGCAGCGGCAGTTCGCTCCGCCTGAGGTGCTCGAAGTCCCGCAGACGGGCGTTCACCAGGTTCAGCGCGGCGGGCACGGCGTCGCGGAGGGAGATTCCCAGGGACGTTCCGACGACCAGAACCAGATTGTTGACGTCCTTCTCCTCGTGCACCTCCCTTTCATAGGACGCGATGTCGTTCGCGAGACCCATGAAATCCATGAAGGCGTCCAGCAGGGCGCGGACGGTCCGCGTGTGCCGTATCTGCTCGGGTATGCGGGCGCCGGTCGCCAATTCGACGGAATAGGGGGCCGTATAGGCGGCGAAACTCTCCCGCCGGAACGGGGCGTAATCGATCAGATGGGGAATGCGGCCGTTGCGGCTGTTGGCCAGTTCCTCGACCCCCGCGTCGATGTACCGCGCCAGGGCCCGGTTGAATTCCGTCCGCCAGTGCGCAAGGCGCGGCGGGAATAGCTGCTGCTGCAGATCGGCTATTCCCCGCTCGACGGCGTTCGTCGGTTCGGGCAGCCGGGCGCCGCGCTCGGGCCGCAGGAAGGCGTGCAGCCGGGTGGTGAAGGCCCGCGCTCCGACGAGGTCGCCGGTCTGCTTGAACGCGGAGGCGAAGTAGTCGTCCCAGGCCAGGGCCCAGATGTTGAACCGGTGGTTGAGCCGGAGGTCGGCGAGCGAGGCGTCGGGCAGGGTCCAGGCGGTCAGCTGGTCGACGGTCATGGCGTGGAACGTGGAGCGGCTCCAGATCGCGGGACGGGCCGACGGCCCCCGGTAGCCGTCCAGCATGCCCATGGCGCGCGCCCAGGACTCGCTCTCCTCGTGCAGCGCCGGCAGATGCGGGTTCACCCGCAGCGCGTAGGGCATCCACAGCAGGGGGACTTCGACGGCACGCACGGTCATGGGGACCGACCTCCTTCTGTCCTCGGCCCTCATCGGTACGCCGCGCGGCCGGGCGCTGCCCGGCCTGCGGCTCTCCAAACCTGCCCGCCAGGGACGACCGGAAACCGACAACTGTCCACGGCATGTGACCAGTTGGGGTTCACATCTGAAACGTCATGGTCCTTCTGGTGTCACGGAGGTGCGTGTCACAGCGGCTGATCGGGCCAGTCGAGGAGGCGGGCGCCGATGACGGCCGTCTGGAGGGTGTAGCGCTGGACGGGATCGGCCGGGTCCGCGCCGGTCAGACGGTGGATGCGGTCCAGGCGGTAGGTCATGGCCCGCACGCTGAGGCTGAGGCTGCGGGCCGCCTGGGCGGTGACGCAGCCGGTGTCGAAGTACGCCGTGAGCGTGTCGAGGAGGGGCTTCGCGCCGCCGCGGGCCTGCTGGAGCGGGCCGAGCACGGTGCGGACGAGCTCGGCCATGGCCTGCCGGTCGCGGGTGAGGACGGGGTAGACGAGCAGGTCGGCGGCGCGCAGGACCGGCTCGTTCAGGTTCATGCGGGCCGCGAGGGCGAGGGCGTTGAGGGCCTCCTCGTAGGAATGGACGACGCCGCCCGCGCCCGGGTGCGCACGGCCGATGGCCACCTGGCCGCCGTCGGTCGCCGCGTACGCCTGCTTGGCGAAGTGGGTGAGCACCTCGGGCTCGTCGCCCGGCGCGACGCAGATCAGCCGTCCGTCCTTGGTGGTGAGCAGGATGCGGCGGTTGCCGAAGCGGGCGACGAGCGAGGACTCGACGGCACGGGTGACCCCGGAGCCGTCGCTGTACGGTTCCGGGCCCTGGGTGACGGCCACGGCGTGGGTGTGGGACAGGAGCAGCCCGAAGCGCTCGGCCCGCTCCGCCAGGCGGCCGAGGTCGCTCCGGCCGTAGAGCAGGTCGTCGATGAACTCGCGGCGCGCCGCCTCTTCCTGACGCATCGCCAGGTACTGGGCCCGCTCGTGCCCCTCGGCGAAGGCGTCCACCGCCTGCTCGACGGCGCTCAGGAGGTGGTCGGCGACGGCCGGCGGCAGGCCGGGGCGCACCCGCTGGGCCGCGGAGAGGTGGGCCCGGACGAGGGCCCGCAGTCCGATGCCGGCCTCCGCGGCCCGCTCGCCGAGCGCACCCAGGGTTTCGCGTTCCTCCCGGCTGAGTCTTCGGCGGGTCGCGCACACCCCCGCCAGGATCTCGGCGTACCCCTCCAGGTACTCCTCGGCCGACTCCCGCTCCGTCACGGTTCCTCCCCCGTTCCTGACGCGTCCCTGACGATTTTTTGACGCGCGGTGATCAAGGGTGGCATGCCCGTGGGCGGGGTGTGGAACCGGCATCGAGGAGGCGTCCAACACTGCCGGATCACGGCAGTGCGAAGCGGGTGATCATGCCTCAGGATCACAGGGGGTCCGGTGCCGGCAAACGGGGGAGTTGGCGGCACCGGACCCGTAGTCACCACGGTACAAGCAGCGGGGCGGTCGGGGGGGCGGAATCGACCAGGACGGCCCGATCGACGCGTGCCGTGCGTACCGGAAGGCCGCCGCAACCGGCGGAGGAAGCGAGAGACGGCATGGCCAAGCCCGTGCACGCGGCGATCGGCGAGAAGGCGATCCGCTGCCAGGTGTGCGACAACGACACCTTCCGCGAGCGGGAGGTGAAGCTGAACAGCACGGGGATGGAGTTCTTCAACATGGCCTGGGCGAACGAGTCGGCGACCGGCCTGATCTGCTGGTCGTGCGGCTACGTCCACCTCTTCGTCAACCGGGACGTCAGGCTCTACCGGATGCGTGAGTGACCCCGGCCTCGGGGGAGCGCGGCGCCCGGAACGCGCCGATCCAGACGCCGGTGACGCCGCTCACGTAGCGGGCGCCGCAGCGGTCCGAGGGGACGACGAGCTGCGTACCGGGACCGTCGAGCCACTCGCCGTCCATCCGGGTCGCGAGCAGGACGGGGGCGGCGCCGAAGTCGGAGTCGATCTCCGCCCAGGACAGCAGCGCGTGGTGCCCGTCGCCGCCGGTCACGGAGAGCAGGAAACGGGACCGCTCCTTGCGGCGGGCCGGATCGAACCCCGGATGCGTCGCCGCCACGACGTCGCGCAGCAGCGGGCCCTCGAAGGCGTGCCGCTGGGGACCGGCCGTCGCGCAGTCGAAGACGACCTCGGCCCGGTGCTGGGCCCAGTCCCTGCGCAGATCCGCGACGGTCAGGGTGGCCGGGAGGGCCACCTCTCCCCAGACGGCGAAGGCTCCGGTACGGCGACTCATCGTCAATCTCCCTCGGGCGGTCGGTGCGGCGACTGCGCCCAGTGATACCCGACCACGCGGAGCGGGAACCATGACTGCCCGGTGAATCGGCCCTGCGCCCGTGCAATTGTGAGCTTGCTACGAGCCATCGGGTCGCATCTTCCGGTTCATCCACCAACGCCCGGCGTCGACCGGCGGCCGAGTGCCACCCCCCGGGCCCGGGCGAGCCGCTCCCGGTCCGTCCGGCTCAGGTGGTGAAGGAGCCGTGCCGTCCCGCCCCGGACGCGAAGCGCGCGGCGCCCGAGAGGGTCTCGCCGGCCGACAGCGGCACCATGCCGTGCCGCAGTTCGGCCGCCAGGGCCTCGGGCTCGGACAGCCCGTGCTGCTCCCGTACGGACAGGCGGTCGTGACGCAGGCACAGCTGGGGGAACGCGGCGATCTCCCGGGCGAGTTCCTCCGCCGCGGCCCGGGCCCGGCCCTTCGGCACGAGACGGTTGGCGAGCCCGATCTCGTACGCCTCCGCGGCCGCGACCGGCCGGCCGGTCAGGATCAGGTCCATGGCGCGGCTCTCGCCGATGAGCCGCGGCAGCCGGACCGTTCCGCCGTCGATCAGGGGCACTCCCCACCGGCGGCAGAACACCCCGAGGACCGCGTCCTCCTCGACGACGCGCAGGTCGCACCAGAGGGCCAGTTCGAGGCCGCCGGCCACGGCGTGGCCGCCGACGGCCGCGATGACCGGTTTGGTCAGGCGCAGCCGGGTCGGTCCCATCGGGCCGTCGCCGTCGGGCGCCACCCGGTTCCCGCGCTCGGTGCCGACGGCCTTGAGGTCGGCGCCCGCGCAGAACGTGCCGCCCTCGCCCCACAGCACCGCGACCGAGGCCTCCTCGTCGGCCTCGAACGCGCGGAAGGCGTCGGCGAGTCGGGCGGCCGTCGGTCCGTCCACGGCGTTGCGCGCGGCGGGCCGCGACAGGACCACCGTGGTCACGGGCCCGGAGCGCTCGACGCGGACGGCGTCCTGGTCTGCCGGTGTCGCTGCTGCATCGGTCATGGGGGCATTCTCACGTGACCGCCGTCCGGGGACCAGGGCGGAGACCACTCAGCCGGACGGCGGGGTGAGGACGACGAAGTCGGCGTTCGACGGATCCAGGCAGACGGCGAGCCGGCCGACCCCCTCCATGTCCTGCGGCCCCATCTGCACCCCGCCCCCGATCGCGGTGATCTTGGCGAGGGTGGCGTCGCAGTCCTCGACGTCGAAGACGGGGTGCCAGTACGGCCGCCCGTTCGCGAGGGCGAGGGCGTCGGCGGGCACCTGCAGGAGACCGCCGTGCATGCGCTCCTGGGGGAGTCCCGCGGGGGTGATGAGGGTGTACGTGCCCGCATCGCCCGGCAGGTCCATGTCGGCGTACTGCCAGCCGAGGACCTCGCCGTAGAACTCCTTCGCGGCCGCCGCGTCGCTCGTGTACAGCTCGGTCCAGCTCAGCGATCCGGGCGCGTCCACGAGCTCGAAGCCCTTGGTGTCGCCGGCCTGCCAGACGGCGAACTGTCCACCCAGCGGGTCGCTGTACTGGGCCATCCGGCCCTCGTCGCCGAAGCTCCTCGGCTCCACCCGTACCGTGCCGCCCGCGCGCTCCACCGCCCGGGTCGTGGCGTCCGCGTCGGCGACGGCG
>NZ_MWIG01001023.1:0-2020 GCF_002156145.1 Streptomyces sp. NRRL B-24572
CTTCGACTCCCTCGCGCCCGAGGGACTGGCCGGCGCCGACCCCGTCCGGGTCCTCGGCGCCCTCGAAGCGCCCCGGCTGGCCGCGCTCGCCGCCGACCAGGAGTTCCTGGCCCGGCTGCGCGCGGTCGCCGAGGACCTCGACCGCTATCTGCACGCCCCCCGCTGGTACCAGGGCCGCCCCGGCGACGCCCCGGCCGCCGTCGCCTACTTCTCGCCCGAGTTCGGCGTCGCCGCCGCCCTGCCCCAGTACTCCGGCGGTCTCGGCATCCTCGCCGGGGACCACCTCAAGTCCGCCAGCGACCTCGGCGTCCCCCTCATCGGCGTCGGCCTGCTCTACCGGCACGGCTACTTCCGGCAGTCCCTCGGCCGCGACGGCTGGCAGCAGGAGCAGTACCCCGTCCTCGACCCCGGCGAGCTGCCCGTCGCCCTGCTCCGCGAGGCCGACGGCACCCCCGCCCGGATCGCCCTCGCCCTGCCCGGCGGCCGCAGCCTCCACGCCCAGATCTGGATCGCCCAGGTCGGCCGCGTCCCGCTGCTGATGCTCGACTCCGACGTCGAGGAGAACGCCCCCGGCGAACGGTCCGTCACCGACCGGCTCTACGGCGGCGGCAGCGAGCACCGGCTCCTCCAGGAGATGCTCCTCGGCATCGGCGGCGTCCGCGCCGTCCGCACGTACACCCGGCTCACCGGCCACCCCGCACCCGAGGTCTTCCACACCAACGAGGGCCACGCCGGCTTCCTCGGCCTCGAACGCGTCCGTGAACTCGGCGGCGAGGGGCTCGACTTCGACGCCGCCCTGGAGGTCGTCCGGGCCGGCACCGTCTTCACCACCCACACCCCCGTCCCCGCCGGCATCGACCGCTTCGACCGGGCCCTCGTGGCCCGCCACCTCGGCGACGACGGCGCCCTCCCCGGCGTCGACCTCGGCCGGATCCTCGCCCTCGGCGACGAGATCCCGCTCGGCGGCGAACCCGGCGTCTTCAACATGGCCGCCATGGGCCTGCGGCTCGCCCAGCGCGCCAACGGCGTCTCCACCCTCCACGGCGCCGTCAGCCGCTCCATGTTCGCCGGGCTCTGGCCCGGCTTCGACGCCGACGAGGTGCCGATCACCTCCATCACCAACGGCGTCCACGCCCCCACCTGGGTCGCCCCCGAGGCCGCCCGGACCGGACCGGACGCGAGCGACCGGGAGCTGTGGGAGCTGCGCCGCACCCTCCGCGAACGCCTCGTCGCCGACGTACGGGACCGGCTGAGGGCCTCCTGGCGGCAGCGCGGCGCCGCCGCCGCCGAACTCGGCTGGACCGAATCCGTCCTCGACCCCGACGTTCTCACCATCGGCTTCGCCCGCCGCGTCCCCTCGTACAAGCGGCTCACCCTCATGCTCCGGGACAAGGACCGGCTGCGGGCCCTCCTCCTCCACCCCGAGCGGCCCGTGCAGCTCGTCGTCGCCGGCAAGGCCCACCCCGCCGACGACGGCGGGAAGCGGCTCGTGCAGGAACTCGTCCGGTTCGCCGACGACCCCCGGGTCCGGCACCGCATCGTCTTCCTGCCCGACTACGGCATGGAGATGGCCCGCGGCCTCTACCCCGGCTGCGACGTCTGGCTCAACAACCCCCTGCGCCCCCTCGAGGCCTGCGGTACGAGCGGGATGAAGGCCGCGCTCAACGGCTGCCTCAACCTCTCCGTCCTCGACGGCTGGTGGGACGAGTGGTACGAGCCCGAGTTCGGCTGGGCCATCCCCACCGCCGACGGCGCGGCCGCCGCCGACGAGGACCGCCGCGACGACCTGGAGGCCGCCGCCCTCTACGAGCTGATCGAGCGCCGGGTCGCCCCCCGCTTCTACGACCGCGGCCCCGACGGGGTGCCGTCCGGCTGGACCGCCATGGTCCGGCGCACCCTCGCCGACCTCGGCCCGAAGGTGCTCGCCGACCGGATGGTCCGCGAGTACGTCGAGAGGCTGTACGTGCCCGCCGCCGGCGCCCGCCGGGGGTGAGGGCCCGGCGGGCGCCGGCGGCGGGCA
>NZ_MWIG01001024.1:0-1546 GCF_002156145.1 Streptomyces sp. NRRL B-24572
GAAGGACGCACAGAACACGTCCCTGACGGAACAGGGACAGGACCGGGCCTGGCCACTGCCCATGGACGACGAGGCACTGCATCGGCGCAGGGAAGCGGCGCAAGCCGTGACGAACCGGTTGTGGGCAGACGTTCCGCAAAGGGCGAGGGGGGTCCCCCCTGCTCGAGCGAAGCCGAGAGCTCGGGGGAGGGCGGGCGCGACCCACCCACCGGCCCGCTCCCGGACAACCACCGGCAGACCCGCCCGGGTCCTTGACGACCGGCACCCCCGGGCCCATTATTCATCACATGGTGAATAAACCGGCGGACGAGCCCGAGAACGCGGCCATCACCGCGCAGAACCTCACCACCGTCCGAGGCGACCGCACAGTCCTCCGCGGCATCGACTTCACCGTCCGAGCGGGCCGCGTCACCGGCCTCCTCGGCCCCTCCGGCTGCGGCAAGACCACCCTCATGCGGGCCATCGTCGGCACCCAGGCCAAGGTCACCGGCACCCTCCAGGTCCTCGGCCGCCCCGCCGGCGACCCCGCCCTCCGCACCCGCATCGGCTACGTCACCCAGGACCCGTCCGTCTACGACGACCTCACCGTCCGCCAGAACCTCGACTACTTCGCCGCCGTCCTGCTCCCCGGCCGCGCCCACCGTCACGACCGCCGCGCCGCCGTCGACCGGGCCGTCGAGGACGTCGACCTCGCCGACCACGCCGACTCCCTCGCCGGCCGGCTCTCCGGCGGCCAGCGCAGCCGGGTCTCCCTCGCCGTCGCCCTCCTCGGCACCCCGGAACTCCTCGTCCTCGACGAGCCCACGGTCGGCCTCGACCCCGTCCTCCGCCGCGATCTGTGGGACCTCTTCCACCGGATCGCCGCCGACCGGGGCACCACCCTCCTCGTCTCCTCCCACGTGATGGACGAGGCCGAGCGCTGCCACCGGCTCCTCCTCATGCGCGAGGGCGAGATCCTCGCCGAGGACACCCCCGAGGCCCTCCGCCGCCGCAACGACACGCCCACCGTCGAAGAGGCCTTCCTGCACCTCGTAGACGCGGCGAACACCCGAGCCGCCGAGCAGGAACGGGCGAACACCCGAGCCGCCGACCAGGAGCGACCGTGAACGCGAACCGCACCCTCGCCACCGCCGCCCGCGTCCTGCGCCAGCTGCGCCACGACCCGCGCTCGATCGCCCTGATGCTCCTCGTCCCCTGCCTGATGCTCGTCCTGCTCCGCTACGTCTTCGACGGAAGCCCGCAGACCTTCGACAGCATCGGTGCCTCGCTCCTCGGCATCTTCCCGCTCATCACGATGTTCCTGGTGACGTCCATCGCCACCCTCAGGGAACGCACCTCCGGCACCCTGGAACGCCTCCTCGCCATGCCCCTCGGCAAAGCGGACCTCATCGCCGGCTACGCCCTCGCCTTCGGACTCGTCGCCGTCCTCCAGTCCCTCCTGGCCACCGGCCTCGCCCTCTGGTTCCTCGGCCTCGACGTCATCGGCTCCCCCTGGCTCCTCCTCCTGGTGGCCCTCCTCGACGCCCTCCTCGGCACCGCCCTCGGC
>NZ_MWIG01001025.1:0-728 GCF_002156145.1 Streptomyces sp. NRRL B-24572
GGGCGTCGGAGATGACGGCGAGCGGCTTGCCGAGCAGGGTGGAGAGCCCGAAGTTGGAGCCGAGCCCGGCGAGCGTGGGCCCGGCGAGGTTCTCCTTGCCGACCAGTTCCTTCAGGACGCGGGCGATGGTGCCCTTGCCGGAGCGGGACGGGCCCTTCATGAGGAGGATCTTCTGCTGGTCGGTCCGGCCGGACAGGACGTAGCCGAACCACTCCTGAAGGGCGGCGATGGAGTCGGGGTCGTCGGGCCAGATCCCGTTGAGGAACGCTTCCCAGGAGGGGGCGGTCGCGACGGGGTCGTAGTCGTACGGGACGGACACGATGTTGAAGAACCCCGGACCGTGGGGCAGCAGCTTGCGGTCCCGGATGCGCAGCAGGCCGTTCTGGCAGGCGACGATCGGGCTCGTGTCGTGCTTGCCGCGCTCGTGGTCGATCCAGGACGGGGCGTCAGTGTCGGTGGGCAGGAGGGTGATGGCTCCGAGGGCGNNCGCGCATCTGCTGCTCGTCGAACTCCCGCCAGCAGGTTCCGGTCCACCACATCCACGACCCGCGCCAGCGCCGGAGCTTCAGGTGTCCGTCCTCGGTGTGCCAGTCGGGCACGAGCCGCCGGGCGACGGCGAGCGGGTTGGACGGCGAGGGCAGTTCCTCGGTGCCGGTCATGCGGCCGTCCTCCCTTCGCCCTGGTTCCGGCACACGGCCTGGTGGTCGGTGTGGGCGGCGATCAGGGCG
>NZ_MWIG01001026.1:0-1400 GCF_002156145.1 Streptomyces sp. NRRL B-24572
GAGTCGGACTCCCAGAAGCCCGGCGACGAGTTCCTCGCCGGCTTCGGCAAGACCGCCCGCGACGGCCTCCACCTCAAGGCCGCGGCCGTCCGTGAGACCTGCGACGTCGTCATCAGCAACGTCCTGGTCATCGACGCCGTGCAGGGCATCCGCAAGGTGTCCATCGGCATCCGCGAGGGCCGGATCCACGCGATCGGCCGGGCCGGCAACCCCGACACCCTCGACGGCGTCGACGTCGTCGTCGGCACCGGCACCTCGATCGTCTCCGGCGAGGGCCTGATCGCCACCGCCGGCGCCGTCGACACCCACGTCCACCTGCTCTCCCCCCGGATCATGGAGGCCTCGCTCGCGAGCGGCGTCACCACGATCATCGGCCAGGAGTTCGGGCCCGTCTGGGGCGTCGGCGTCAACTCGCCCTGGGCGCTCAAGCACGCCTTCAGCGCCTTCGACGCCTGGCCGGTCAACATCGGCTTCCTGGCCCGTGGCTCCTCCTCGGACCCGGCGCCGCTGGTCGAGGCGCTGGCCGAGGGCGGTGCCTCGGGCTTCAAGGTCCACGAGGACATGGGCGCCCACACCCGCGCCCTGGACACCGCGCTGCGGGTCGCCGAGGAGCACGACGTCCAGGTCGCCCTCCACTCGGACGGTCTGAACGAGTGCCTGTCGGTCGAGGACACCCTCAAGGTCCTGGAAGGCCGTACGATCCACGCCTTCCACATCGAGGGCTGCGGCGGCGGACACGTCCCCAACGTCCTGAAGATGGCGGGCGTGCCGAACGTCATCGGCTCCTCCACCAACCCCACCCTGCCCTTCGGCCGCGACGCGGTCGCCGAGCACTACGGGATGATCGTCTCCGTCCACGACCTGAAGACCGACCTCCCGGGCGACGCCGCCATGGCGCGCGACCGGATCCGGGCCGGGACGATGGGCGCGGAGGACGTCCTGCACGACCTCGGCGCGATCGGGATCACCTCCTCCGACGCGCAGGGGATGGGAAGGGCCGGCGAGACCGTACGCCGGACCTTCGCCATGGCCGGGAAGATGAAGGCCGAGCTGGGACCCATGGAGGGCGACGGCGCGCACGACGACAACGCGCGCGTGCTGCGCTACATCGCCAAGCTCACCATCAACCCGGCGATCGCCCACGGCCTCGCCCACGAGATCGGCTCGATCGAGGTCGGGAAGATGGCCGACGTCGTGTTGTGGCGGCCGGAGTACTTCGGTGCCAAGCCGCAGATGGTCATCAAGAACGGCTTCCCCGCGTGGGGGGTCGTGGGCGATCCGAACGCCGCCACCGACACCTGTCAACCGCTCGTCCTCGGGCCGCTGTTCGGCGCCCACGGCGCCGCTCCGGCCGAGCTCTCCGTCGCCTTCGTCGCGCAGGCCGCCGTCGACCTCGGCTC
>NZ_MWIG01001027.1:0-1711 GCF_002156145.1 Streptomyces sp. NRRL B-24572
ACCGGGGCAGGCCCGTTCGTGCGTTCCGTCCCTCAGCGGAGCCAGGGCAGGTCCGCGTCCGCGTCCGTGGGTTCGAGGCCCTCGGCCATCACGCGCATGATCACGCCGAGCTGCTCCACCTGTTCGGGGGAGAGCCGGTCGAACATGGCCTGGCGGACCGCCGCCACATGGCCGGGCGCGTTCCGCCGGAGGACCTCCATGCCCTCGTCCGTCAGCTGGGCGAACTGGCCGCGCTTGTCGGAGGGGCAGTCCTCGCGCCGCACCCAGCCGTTCTTCTCCAGGCGGGCGATCGCGTGGGAGAGCCGGGAGCGGGTGATCTTGGCGCTCCGGGCCAGCTCGGTCATCCGCAGCCGGCGGCGCGGGGCCTGGGAGAGCTGGACGAGGAGCCCGTAGTAGACGTGCGGCATCCCGGCGTCGCGCTGCAACTGGCGGTCGAGGTGGTCCTCCAGGAGTGTGGTGGCGTGCAGGTACGCGCGCCAGACGTGCTGCTCCTCGGCGGTCAGCCAGCGGGGTTCGGTCATGTCTCCCATGGTTCCCATCGTACGACTCGTTCTTGAAAGTTGAACAATCCAGGTCTAAGGTGGGTCGAGTAATAGCTTGAAGTTTCAAGGACTGCGGAAGGTGGTCGCCATGGACGCCACGATCGAACGGATGCCGGCCCTCTACCTGTCCCACGGCGCCCCGCCGCTCGCCGACGACCCGGTCTGGCCCGGCGAGCTCGCCGCCTGGTCCGCCGGCCTGCCGCGCCCCAAGGCGATCCTCATGGTCTCCGCCCACTGGGAGGAGGCCCCGCTCGCGCTCGGCGCCACCGAGACCGTCCCCCTCGTCTACGACTTCTGGGGCTTCCCCGAGCACTACTACCGCGTCCAGTACGCCGCCCCCGGCGCCCCGCGGCTCGCCGAGGCCGTCCGCAAGCTGCTCCACGGGCCCGGCACCCCCGTGCAGGACATCCCCGACCGGGGCCTCGACCACGGCGCGTACGTGCCGCTCGTCGAGATGTTCCCCGACGCCGACATCCCCGTACTCCAGATCTCCATGCCCACCCTCGACCCGCGCCGGCTCATGGACATCGGCCGCAAGCTCGCCCCGCTGCGCGACGAGGGCGTCCTGATCGTCGGCAGCGGCTTCTTCACCCACAACCTCGCCGCCCTCCGCCACACCGGCCCCGGCGTCCCCGGCTGGTCCGCCGAGTTCGATGCCTGGGGGAACGAGGCGCTCGCCGCGCACGACGTCGACGCCCTCCTGGACTTCGAGCACAAGTCGCCCGCCGGCCGCCTCGCCCACCCCCGTACCGAGCACTTCGCCCCGCTCTTCGTCGCCATGGGCGCGGCGGACGCGGCCGACGACCTCGACGCGGAGCGGTCGGTGATCGACGGCTTCTGGATGGGCCTCGCGAAGCGCTCCGTCCAGTTCGGCTGACCTCTTCGTCGGTTCTATCGGTACGCCGGCGGGTTGAGCTCGATCGAGCGGACGGCGGCGGCGAGGGCGAGCGGGTCGCCCACGTCGAGCGCCGTGTCCGTGAACTTGATCGTGTGGTCGTCGCCGTGCGCGGCCGCCCGCTCGAAGAGCTCCTCCGGGCCGAGTCCGGTCTCGGCGTACGGGGCGGCCTCGCGCGGCGTGTAGGCCGCCGTCACCGCGGCCGCCGCCGCCCAGGCCGCCGCCGTGCTCGGCGCCCACAGCGCGCGGGGGAGGGCGGGCAGGGCCCGCAGGA
>NZ_MWIG01001028.1:0-2751 GCF_002156145.1 Streptomyces sp. NRRL B-24572
GTCTGGGGCAGCCCCCGGGCCGGGCTCGCCGAGCAGGGATGGAAGATCCACGTGTCGGCGCGGCTCGACCGGGCGCAGCACGTGCTCGACACGGTCGCCGGGATCTGCTTCTCCGAAGGCGTGCCGTTCAAGCACCTGAGCGCCCGGCTCTTCTTCCTGTTCCTCCATCACAAGCACGCCGTGCGCGCCCAGGCGGGCAAGTTCTGCGCCGTCTACCCACCGGACACGGCGACCGCCCGCCGGCTCCTCGAACGCCTGCGCGACGCGCTCGACGGGGAGGAGGGGCCGTACGTCCTCACCGACCGGCGCTTCCGCGACTCGCGGACGGTCCACTACCGCTACGGCTCCTTCGACGGCGCCCGCAGCCGGCTCCGGGCCGACGGCACCCGGGAGGGGATGGTCCGCGACGGCTCCGGCCGCGAGGTCGTGGACTCGCGGCTGCCCGCCTTCCACCTGCCCGCGGGGATCACGGACCCCTTCGTCGGGCAGGAGGAGCAGCCGCACGCGGGCCCGATCCTGGTCCGCGACTACGAGGTGACCCGCGCGGTGCGCCTGAGCAACGCCGGCGGCGCCTACCAGGCCCGCGACCGGCGGACCGGCCGCACCGTCTTCCTCAAGGAGGCCCGCGCCCACAACGGCCTGGTCTTCGACGGGACCGATGCGCAGCAGCGGCTGCGGCACGAGTACGACGTGCTGCGCGAGCTGCACGCGGCGGCCCCGGGGGTGGGCCCGGAGCCGCTGGACCGCTTCACGGAGTGGGAGCACGACTTCCTCGTCACCGAGTACGTCGCGGGGCAGCCGCTGGTGGGCTGGCTGAGCCGGTCCTCCCCGCTGGCCCGCGCCGACCGCACGGCCGGGTCCGTCGCCGCGTACTACGAGGCCTGCCGGCGACTCCTTGCCGCGCTGGACGCCTCGCTCGAGCGGCTGCACGCCGCCGGCTACCGGTTCGGTGACCTCAGCCTGGGCAATGTCCTGGTCACGCCGTCGGGCGGGGTCCGTCTCGTGGACTTCGAGGCGGCCTCGGCGCTGTCCGCGGCCCCCTCGGGGATGGGCACTCCGGGGTTCACGCCGCCGGCCGGCCTGCGCCGGGCCGACACCGATCCCCTGCTGCAGGACCGGTACGGCACGTCGGCGGTCGCGCTCGCCTTCCTGGCGCCGTTCAACGAGGTCGCCGAGCACGCGCCCGCCAATCTCGCACTGCTGCGCCGCGATCTGGCGGACGTGGCTCCGCCCCGGGACCTGTGGCAGCGGGCGACCGTCTTCCACCTGGCGGAGGACCGGGCGGACCGGGCGCAGGACCAGGACGGTCACGACCGCCTGCCCTCCCCCGTCGAGCTGGACACGGATCCGCGCGGCTGCCTCACCCGGCTGGCCGAGAAGGTGGCCGCGGGACTCCTCGAAATGGCGGACGCCGACCGACCGGAATGGGCCTTCCCGCCCTCGCCCGAGGCGTTCCGGACCAACAACGTGTGCCTGGCCTACGGCACGGCCGGGGTGGTGCACGCCCTGCACCGCGCCGGGGCCGCGGTGCCGGAGGAGATCCGCGAACGGCTGCGCCGCGACACGCTGGCGCTGCGCGACGCGCTGCCCCCCGGACTGCTCGTCGGCTCGGCCGGCATCGCCCGGGTGCTGGCCGGCCTCGGCCGCCTCGACGAGGCCGTCGACCTGCTCCGGGACGCCGACGGCCACCCGCTCACCGCCTCCTGCGGCACGCTGGCCGGCGGGCGGGCCGGGGTCGGCCTGGGCTGGCTCGCCCTGCACCGGCTGACCGGGGAGAGCAGTCACCTGGAGCGGGCCGCCGCGGCGGGGGAAGGCCTGCTGCGCACCCCCGACCTGCCGGCCGCCCTCGGCGAGCACGACGCCCGCGGCCTGCTGCACGGCCGCTCGGGGCTCGCCCTCTTCCTCCACCGCCTGGCCCGCGACACCGGCGAGGGCCGCTTCCTGGAGGCGGGCCGCCTGCTGCTCCACCAGGAGCTCGACCGGACCTTTCCGCTGGACGACGGCGCCCTGTCCCTCTCGGACAACGCACGGCTCACCCGCGCCATGCCGTACCTGGCCACGGGCGCGGCCGGTCTCGCGGCGGTGCTCACCCGCTACGTGGCCACCGCGCCGGACGAGCGCTGCGCCGCGGCACTGCCGCGGCTGGTCGCCGGCATCCGGGTCTCCTGTGCCACGAAGGAGGCGGGCCTGTACCGGGGACTGGCCGGACTGAGCTGGTTCCTGACCGAGCACGCCGAGCTCACCGGCACGGACGCCGCCCGCGGGGACGCCGTGCGCGCCGCGACCGGCCTGCTGAAGTACGCCGTCCCGTACCGGCGCGGCGTCCGCTTCCTCGGAGCGGGCTCGCAGCGGTTCACCGCCGACCTGTCCAGTGGCGGGGCCGGTGTCCTGCTGGCCCTGCACCGCCTGCTGGCCGGCCCGCTCCTGACGGACCACCACGCGCGTCCCCGGCTCCAGGCAGCCGCCTGACGTCACTTGGACGGGCCTCCCATGACCCCCTCGGCACGGCGGAGAACGCCTCCGTGCCGAGGTGTGCAGTGACCGACCGACACGATCCGACAGGAAAGAGGAGATCACCCATGAGCCAGATCCTCGCGCTCCAGACCCTGGACACCGAGCAGGAGGCCGACGCCCTCGTACCCTGCTTCAGCGTCGCCTGGAGCATCAGCGACATCTTCCCCGACCCGATGTGACAAGCCGGTACCCGCCCGGGCCGGGGCCGGTGGTCCTCCCACCGGCCCCGGCCCGGGC
>NZ_MWIG01001029.1:0-1204 GCF_002156145.1 Streptomyces sp. NRRL B-24572
ACCCGGCCGAGTTCGCCGTACGGGCCGTCCTCGGCCAGCAGGTCTCCACCGCGGCCGCCCGCACCCACGCCGCCCGCCTGGTCACCGCGCACGGCGTCCCCGTCGACGACCCCGAGGGCGGGCTCACCCACCTCTTCCCGACCCCCGAGGCGCTCGCCGCCCTCGACCCCGAGACCCTCGCCCTGCCGCGCAGCCGCCGCACCACCCTCCTCACCCTCGTCCGGGCCCTCGCCGACGGCTCGCTCCCGCTCGGCCCCGCCGACGACCGCGAGGAGGCCCGCGCCCGGCTCCTCGCCCTGCCCGGCTTCGGCCCCTGGACCACCGAGATCATCGCCATGCGGGCCCTCGGCGACCCCGACGCCTTCCTCCCCGGCGACCTCGGGGTCCGCCGCGCCGCCGAGGGACTCGGACTCCCCGGCACGCCGGCCGCGCTCACCGCCGCCGCAGCGCAGTGGCGCCCCTGGCGCGCCTACGCCGTCCAGTACCTCTGGGCGACCGACGACCACCCGATCAACCTCCTGCCCGCCTGAGGAGAACCACCGCCATGCCCCTCGTCCAGCACACCGTCGTGGACAGCCCCTACGAGCCGCTGACCCTCGTCGCCGTCGACGGCGTCCTCAGCCGCCTCCACATGACCGGCCAGCGCCACCGCCCGCCCGAGGAGACCTTCGGCGAGCCCGACCCACGCCCCTTCGGCGAGGCGATCCGCCAGCTCGACGCCTACTTCGCGGGCGAACTCACCGAGTTCGACCTGCCGTTGAACCTGATCGGCACCCCGTTCCAGCTGCGCGTCTGGGAGCAGCTGCTCCGCATCCCGTACGGGGAGACCCGGACGTACGGCGAACTCGCCGAGGAGCTCGGCAACCCCGGCGCCTCCCGGGCCGTGGGCCTCGCCAACGGCAAGAACCCCGTCGGCATCATCGTCCCCTGCCACCGGGTCATCGGCGCGGGCGGCGGCCTCACCGGCTACGGCGGCGGCCTGGACCGCAAGCAGCGCCTGCTCGCCTTCGAATCGGGTACGGCGGAACCGGACGCCCTCTTCTAGCGGAGCCGGTCGAGGAGCGCGGGCAGCGCCGTGCCGATCGGCTCGCGCACGACCTCGTCGGCGACGGGATCGTACGGGGTGGGCTCGGCGTTCACGATGACCAGCCGGGCGCCGTGCTCGGCCGCGATCCCCGCGAGGGAGGCCGCCGGCTGGACCTGG
>NZ_MWIG01000103.1:0-10509 GCF_002156145.1 Streptomyces sp. NRRL B-24572
CACGCCAAGGGCATGAAGGTCTTCTTCGACGTCATCACCAACCACACCGCCGACACCGTCGACTACGCGGAGAAGAAGTACGGCTACCGCCCCAAGGGCGCCTACCCGTACCTCGACGCCTCGGGCCGCCCCTTCGACGACCGTACGAAGATCGGGAAGGTCGACGCGGACTCCTTCCCGTACACGCCGACGACGACCGGCGGGAAGGTCCCGTCCTGGCTGAACGACCCGACGATGTACCACAACCGGGGCGACTCCACCTGGGCCGGGGAGTCCGCCGAGTACGGCGACTTCGTCGGCCTCGACGACCTGTGGACCGAGCGTCCCGAGGTCGTCGAGGGCATGAAGGAGATCTACGAGAAGTGGGTCCGGGATTTCGACATCGACGGGTTCCGCATCGACACCGTCAAGCACGTGAACCTGGACTTCTGGACGCAGTGGGCCACCGCCCTGGACAAGTACGCGGCCGAGCAGGGCCGTGAGGACTTCTTCATGTTCGGCGAGGTCTACTCCGCCGACACCGCCGTCACCTCCCCGTACGTCACCCGGGGCCGGCTCGACGCCACCCTCGACTTCCCCTTCCAGGACGCGGCCCGCGCCTTCGCCTCCCAGGGCGCCGGAGCCGACCGCCTCGCCAAGGTCTTCGCCGAGGACTACCGGTACACCACCGACAAGGCCAACGCCTACGAGCAGGTCACCTTCCTCGGCAACCACGACATGGGCCGCATCGGCACGTTCCTGAAGCAGGACAACCCGAACGCCTCCGACGAGGAACTCGTCCGCCGCGACCGCCTCGCCAACGAGCTGATGTTCCTCTCCCGGGGCAACCCGGTGATCTACTACGGCGACGAGCAGGGCTTCACAGGACCCGGCGGCGACAAGGACGCCCGCCAGACCCTCTTCGCCTCGAAGACCGCCGACTACCTCGACGACGACCAGCTCGGCACCGACCGGACGCACGCCTCCGACGCGTACGACACCACGCACCCGCTGTACCGGTCGATCGCCGCCCTCTCGAAGCTCACCCGGGAGAACCCGGCCCTCCGCGACGGCGTCCAGCAGGAGCGGTACGCCGAGGGCTCCGTCTACGCCTTCACCCGTACGGACCCGAAGACGCGCACCGAGTACCTGGTCGCCGTCAACGGCGCCACCGGGCCGAAGACCGTCACCGTCCCCGTCGACTCCGCCGCCTTCCGCACCCTGTACGGAGGTCAGGGCGCCGTCACGGCTGCCGACGGCAAGGTGACCGTCACCGTCCCCGCCCTCTCCTCCCTGGTCCTGAAGGCCGACGCCCCGCTGCCCGCCCCGGCGAGCAGGCCCACCGTGACGCTCAGGGCCCCGGCCGCCGGCTCCACCGGCACCGTCGAGCTCTCCGCCGACGTCACCGGCGGCGGCCTCGACCGGGTCGTCTTCGCCGCCCAGGTCGGCGACGGCCGCTGGCGGACCCTCGGCACCGCCGACCACGCCCCCTACAAGGTCACCCAGCACGTCACCGCCCCCGCCGGCACCGCCCTGCGCTACAAGGCCGTCGTCGTGGACAGCGCGGGCCGCACCGCGAGCGCCCTCGCCGCCACCACGGCGGGCGCGCCCCCGGCCCCGGAGAAGCCGGTCGCCGTCGAGCGGGCGTACGCCGTCGTGCACTACAAGCGCGCGGACGGGAACTACGACGGCTGGAAGCTGAAGGCCGCGGGCCAGGAAGCCGCCTTCACCGGCCGCGACGCCTTCGGCGCCTTCGCCTGGGTGAAGGCCCCCGAGGGCGCCTCCACCGTCACGTACACCGTCGAGAAGGACGGCACCGCCGACGGCCCGCAGCGCAGCATCAACCTCGGCCGGACCGGCGAGGTCTGGATCACGCAGGGCGCCGACGGCCAGTCCGACACCGACCCGGCCCCCGCCACCCCGGACAAGACCAAGGCCGTCATCCACTACAAGCGCGAGGACGGCGACTACGACGGCTGGGGCCTCCACCTGTGGACCGGCGCCGCCCAGCCCACCGACTGGTCACGGCCGCTGATGCCGACGCGCGTCGACGCGTACGGCGCGGTCTACGAGGTGCCGCTGGCGGACGGCGCGAGCTCCCTCTCGTACATCCTCCACAAGGGCGACCAGAAGGACCTGCCCACCGACCAGTCCCTCGACCTCTCCACGTACGGGACCGAGGTCTGGCTCCTGGCCGGACAGCCCAAGTACCTCCTCCCCACCACCGGCGGCACCCCGAACCTCGACCTCGGCAAGGCCGAGGCCCAGTGGATCGACCGGAACACCGTCGTCTGGAAGGTGAAGAGCACCGACGCCACCAGCCAGCAGCTGGTGTACGCCGAGGACGGCGGGATCACCGTCACCGACGGCGCCCTCAGCGACGAGGGCCGCTGGCTCCGCCTCACCCCGTCCGCGCTCACCGACGCCCAGAAGGCGAAGTTCCCGCACCTCGCCGCGTACCCCGCCTTCACCGTCGACCCGCGCGACGCCGACCGGGTACGGGACTCCCTGCGCGGCCAGCTGATCGCCACCCAGCGCGCCGCCAACGGCGCCCTGCTCGCCGCCACCGGCGTCCAGACCGCCGGCGTCCTCGACGACCTGTACGCGCCGAAGGCCACGCAGGCGCAGCTCGGCCCGGTCTTCCGGAACGGCCGCCCCACCCTCTCCCTCTGGGCCCCCACGGCCCGGTCCGTCGCCCTCGAACTCGACGGGAAGAGCGTGCCCATGCGGCGCGACGCCACCTCCGGCGTCTGGTCGGTCACCGGCCCGCGCGACTGGGCGGGCAAGCCGTACCGGTACGTCGTGAAGGTCTGGGCGCCGAGCGTCCAGAAGGTCGTCGAGAACCGGGTCACCGATCCCTACTCCACCGCCCTCACCACCGACTCGGCCCGCAGCCTCGCCGTCGACCTCACCGACCCGGCCCTGGCCCCCAAGGGCTGGAAGGAGCTGAAGAAGCCCGCCGCCGTGCCGCTGCGGGACGCCCAGATCCAGGAACTCCACATCCGGGACTTCTCGATCGCGGACGGGTCGGCCGAGGCCGACCACCGGGGCACCTACCTCGCCTTCACCGACAAGGACAGCAAGGGCTCGCAGCACCTGCGCGACCTCGCCGCCTCCGGCACCTCCTACGTCCACCTCCTCCCGGCCTTCGACCTCGGCACCGTCCCCGAGAAGAAGTCGGACCAGACCGCCCCCGCCTGCGACCTCAAGGTCTACGCCCCGGACTCGGCGGAACAGCAGGCGTGCGTGACCGCCGCCGCGGCCGAGGACGCCTACAACTGGGGCTACGACCCGCTGCACTACACGGTTCCGGAGGGTTCCTACTCCACCGACCCGAACGGCACCCGCCGCACGGTCGAGTTCCGGCAGATGGTCCAGGCCCTCAACGGCGACGGGCTGCGCACCGTCATGGACGTCGTCTACAACCACACCGTCGCCGCCGGACAGTCCGACAAGTCCGTCCTCGACAGGATCGTCCCCGGCTACTACCAGCGCCTCCAGGCCGACGGCTCCGTCGCCACCTCCACCTGCTGCGCCAACACCGCGCCCGAGAACGCGATGATGGGCAAGCTCGTGGTCGACTCGATCGTCACGTGGGCGAAGCAGTACAAGGTCGACGGCTTCCGCTTCGACCTCATGGGCCACCACCCGAAGGCCAACATCCTGGCCGTACGGAAGGCCCTGGACGAGCTGACCGTGGCGAAGGACGGCGTCGACGGAAAGTCGATCATCCTCTACGGCGAGGGCTGGAACTTCGGCGAGGTCGCCGACGACGCCCGCTTCGTCCAGGCCACCCAGAAGAACATGGCCGGCACCGGCATCGCGACCTTCTCCGACCGGGCCCGCGACGCCGTGCGCGGCGGCGGCCCCTTCGACGAGGACCCGGGCGTCCAGGGCTTCGCGAGCGGCCTGTACACCGACCCCAACACGTCGACGGCCAACGGCACCCCGGACCAGCAGAAGGCCCGCCTCCTGCACTACCAGGACCTCATCAAGGTCGGCCTGACCGGCAACCTCGCCGACTACGCCTTCACCGACACCTCGGGCCGTACGGTCAAGGGCAGCCAGGTCGACTACAACGGCGCCCCCGCCGGGTACGCCGCCGCCCCCGGCGACGCCCTCGCCTACACCGACGCCCACGACAACGAGTCCCTGTACGACGCGCTCGCCTTCAAGCTCCCAGCGGGCACGTCTCCGGCCGACCGCGCCCGGATGCAGGTCCTGGCCATGGCGACGGCCACCCTGTCGCAGGGCCCGGCGCTCTCCCAGGCGGGCAGCGACCTGCTCCGCTCCAAGTCCCTGGACCGCAACTCCTTCGACAGCGGCGACTGGTTCAACGCCATCCACTGGGACTGCCGCGACGGCAACGGCTTCGGCCGGGGCCTGCCGCCGGCCGCCGACAACCGCTCCAAGTGGTCGTACGGCAAGCCGCTGCTCGTCAACCCGGCCCTGACGGTCGGCTGCGCCCAGATCGACGGCGCCTCCGCCGCCTACCGGGACCTGCAGAAGATCCGCACCACCGAGCCGGTCTTCTCCCTGGCCACGACCGACCGGGTCCAGGAGGCCCTGTCCTTCCCGCTCTCCGGCCGCGACGAGACCCCGGGCGTGATCACGATGCGCCTCGGCGACCTGGTGGTCGTCCTCAACGCGACCCCGGCGAGCACCTCGCAGAAGGTCGCCGACCTGGCGGGCAAGGGCTACGCCCTCCACCCGATCCAGGCCGCGGGAGCGGACACCGTCGTGAAGTCCGCGTCCTACGACCAGGCCTCGGGCACCTTCACGGTCCCGGCCCGGTCGGTGGCGGTCTTCAAGACGAACTGAGAGCGGGCGCGGGCCCACACGGCGGTGGGGCGCCGCCCCTCAGGCCAGGGCCTTTTCCATCAGCCGCACCGCGTACACGCGGCCATCGGCCCCCACCTTCTCCAGGTGCGGGCCGACGGCCGCGTACCCGGCCCCCTCGTAGTACGTCCCCAGGACCGGATTGCGCGCCTCGCAGTCCAGCCGGGCCAGCGTCCGGCCCGAGGCCGCGATCCGGTCCTCCGCGTGCGCGAGCAGCACCCGCCCCGCACCGGCGGGCGCCGCCTCCCGGTCGGTCATCAGCCGGTGCACGTACCCGGCCACCGGCGGCTGCGGCCCCCAGACCTCCCGGTCCTCCCACCACAGCTCGTACGCCCCCACGGGCCGCCCCTCGTGCGCGGCGATCCACACCTCGCCCCCGGCGATCCGCGTGCGGAAGTGTTCGGGGCCGCGGGCCCCCGGCTTCCACTGGTCGATTCCATTCCGCACCATCCAGTGCGCGGCCCCGTCGAACAACCCCACCAGAAGGTCGAGATCGCGTTCGTCCGCCTGCCGGAAGGTCACTTGTGCGTCCATGGCCCTCACCGTAAAGGTGTGGCCAGACATCCGACAGCCGTATTCCTTCTGGCCAGGAGTGCCCCCATGCCGCAGATCACCGTCGACTACTCCGCGCCCCTCGACCGGCGCGGCTTCGCGCTCGCCCTGCACCCGATCGTCGTGGAGACGGTCGACGCCACGCTCGACGCGTGCAAGACCCGGTTCCGGGAGGTCGAGGAGCTGGTCGTCGGCGACGGAGCGGCCGACGACCACATCGTGCACGTCGACATCGCCCTGCTGGCCGGCCGTACGGCCGAGGCCAAGGCGCGGCTCTCGGACGCCGTTCTCGCCCTGCTGCCCGCCTACCTCAAGGCGAAGGAGGGGGTCCACCTCTCCGTCGAGGTCCACGACCTCGACGGCTCCTACCGCAAGCGCTGATCGGGTACGTGGGGCATGAGAGCCGAGAGCCTGGCCACCAGGTCCCCGAAGGGGCCGTCGGCCGGCTCGCCGGCGAGGATGCCGACCAGGATCTCCGCCATGTCCGGGTCGTACGCGGCACTCACCGCCGCCAGCGCGGCGAAGTCGTGCACGAGCTGGAGTTCCAGCTCGGCGCGCGGCACCCGGCGGCCGTCCAGCCAGAGGAGCGCCGTCGACTCGGCGAGCGACACCCAGGAGCGGACGACCAGTTCGAGCCGCGCGGAGGGCTTCTCGACCTCCAGGTGGGCGAGGATCTGCTCGTACGCGGCCTGCCGGACCTCGTCGATCATCGCGTTCGTCGTGGACGAGCCGACGGCGGGCCCGCCGCGCATCAGCGCCGCGAAGCCGGGCCCGTGGTCGTCGACGAAGTCGAAGAACCGGCCCATCACCCGCAGCAGCCGCGGCCCGAGCGGTCCGCGTGCCGGTTCCACGAACCGGGCCGCCAGTTCGTCCGCCGCCCGCCGCAGCGCCGCCTCGTAGAGGCTCTGCTTGCCGGGGAAGTAGTGGTAGACCAGCGGCCGCGAGATGCCCGCGGCCGCGGCGATCTCGTCGATGGAGACCTCGTCGGGAGAGCGGTGGCTGAAGAGCTCGAGGGCCACCCCGATCAACTGCTGCTTGCGCTCCTCGACGCCCATCCTGCGGCGTACCCCGGTCGTCATACGAACAGCCTAACCGCGTCCGTTACGCTCCTGCCCCATGAGCGCTGCCGACCAGGACATCCCGAAGGCCGAGGCCCCGAAGGCCGATGAGCCCCAGGAGGCCGAAGAGGCCCAGGAAAACCCCGACTCCCCTGAGGCGGAAGAGGAGTCCCCGGGGTCCCCGGAGTCCCCGGAGCCTTCGGAGTCCGAGGCGTCTGCCGGCGGGCTCACCCCGAAGCAGGCGCGGCGGCTGCGCGTCGCCGCCGCGTCCGTGCTCCTGGTCGCCCTGGCCGTCGTGCTGGTCATCCGGCTCGCGAGCCGTACGTCCGTCCTGGTCGTCGGCGTGTACGGACTCGCCATGATCCTCTGCGGGATCGTGATCGAACTCTCCCGCAACGGCCGCACGCGACTGGGCACCTGGCTCCTGGCGGGCGGCCTCCTCACGGCACTGGCCCTGGACTGGCTGGTCCTGCCGTAGCCCTCGTCAGAGGTCTCAGAGGTCTCAGAGGTCGAGGACGAGCCGCTTCCCCGCGCACCGCGAGACGCAGATCAGCATCGAGTCGTCCCGCTCCTCGTCGGTGAGCAGCTCGTCCCGGTGGTCGATCTCGCCCTCCAGGAACCGCTGTTGGCAGGTCCCGCAGAAGCCCTGTTGGCAGGAGTACGTGATCCCCGGCAGCTCCTCGCGTACGGCCGACAGGAGCGACTGGTCGGCCGCCACCGTCAACGTACGCCCGGAGCGGCGCAGTTCGACCTCGAAGGCGGTGCCGCCGGTCGTCGCGGCGGCGGTGAAGCGCTCGAGCCGAGGTGCCCGGCCCTCGGGCACGGCCGCGCCCACGGCGTCCATCAGGCCGTCGGGCCCGCAGCAGTAGACGGCGGTCTCGACGGGGAGCCGGCCGAGGAACTCCAGGTCGGGGAAGCCGGATTCGTCCTCGGCGACGACCGTCACGCGCTCGCCGCCGAGCCGTTCGACCTCTGCCAGGTACGGCATGGTGGCCCGGCTCCGCCCGCAGTACACGAGCCGCCAGTCCGCCCCGGCCGCCTCGGCGGCGCGCAGCATGGGCAGGACCGGGGTGATGCCGATGCCGCCGGCGACGAAGACGTACGCGGGGGAGTCGACGAGCGGGAAGCGGTTGCGGGGCCCCCGGATCTCGATCTCCACGCCCTCGTGGAGCTGCTCGTGCACCTCGCGCGAGCCGCCGCGCCCGTCCTCGATGAGGCGGGTGGCGACGGTGTACGTGTCCGTCGCGGCCGGATCGCCGCAGAGCGAGTACTGCCGGACGAGCCCGGAGGGCAGGACGAGGTCGATGTGGGCGCCCGGCTGCCAGGCGGGCAGACCGGCGCCCTCCAGACGCAGTTCGACGACGCCCTCGGCGGGCGTGGTGCGGCCGGTGACCAGGACCTTGCGGGGGACGGTGCTGCCCCGCCCGTACCCGGAGACGGGGGTGTCGAGGGCGGGCATCGGCCAGAGCGGGGCGGTGGTCATGCGGCTGCGGACGGCGCGGCGGACGAGCAGCGCGGCTCCGGCGACGAGGGCGACGGTGGTGAGGCGGGGCATCAGCGGCCTCCGTTGGCGCCGGGGGAGGAGGCCAGGTAGGCCATGGCCTGCGCGGTGTTCCCCTCCTGGGAGGGGTGGTAGGCGCGGCTGAGGTAGCGGGGTATGGAGCGCAGCATGGCCGGGGTGGAGGGCAGGACGCCCTGCCGCCCCTTGCGGACGAAGTCCGCGAAGGAGGCCTTCGGGTTGACGAGACCGGGGTCGTTCTCCATGAAGAAGCGGATGCCCCGCTGCCAGAGGAAGACGAGCGCGGAGAAGGCGAGCGCCCAGGTGCGGGCGCGGCGCCGGTAGCCGCCGTCGAGGTGCATGAAGAGCTCGAAGGCGACCGCGCGGTGCTCGACCTCCTCGGCCCCGTGCCAGCGCAGCAGGTCGAGCATGGTCGGGTCGGCGCCGACCCGGTCGAGCTCGTCGGCGTTGAGGACCCAGTCGCCGAGGAAGGCGGTGTAGTGCTCGATGGCGGCGATCAGTGCGACCCGCTCCATGAGCCACCAGCGGCGCGGCCGGCCGGGCGGCAGGGTCCGGTCCCCGAGGAGCTTCTCGAAGAACCAGTCGACCTGCGCGGTGTACGGGGTGGGGTCGAGGCCCAGCTTCCGCAGGTGCGGGAGGACGTCGTCGTGCGCCTGGGAGTGGATGGCCTCCTGGCCGATGAAGCCGATGACGTCCTCGCGCAGCCGGTCGTCGGTGATGTACGGCAGCGCCTGCTTGTACACGTGGACGAACCAGCGCTCGCCGGCCGGGAGCAGCAGGTGCAGCACGTTGATGGTGTGCGTGGTGAAGGGGTCGCCCGGTACCCAGTGGAGCGGCGTCTCTTCCCAGTCGAAGGAGACCTTGCGGGCCTTGAGCTCGATGTGCTCCGACGCCACCGGTGCAGGCTGCGTATTAGACATGACGTCAATGTACTGAGGGGTAAGGGGCTGGCAACAGGTGCGTGCGCGGTTTTTCGCACCTGTTACCTGCGGTCACCGACCTCCGGTCACCCGCCTGCGGTCACCTGCCTCCGGTCACCGCAGGGCGCTCAGCCGCGTCCCGTCCTCCAAGGTGCCCGTCAGGTCCGCGCGGCTGCCCGAGGCCGCCCTGACCGCGAGGAGGGGGCCGTCGGACCGGCCCTTCACCCCGTGCGAGAGCTCGAGCGCGGTGAACTGCCCGCTGCCGGCAGCCATCACGTACCAGCTCCCGCCCGGCGCCTGCCACAGCACGCCCGCGAGGACCCGGGGATCCCGCACCCCGCAGGCCGGCGAGCCCTCGGAGCGGGCCGCGAGCGCGGCCGGGACCTCGGGCGACGGGACCAGGAACTGGGCGAGGACCCGGCTGCCCGTGCCCCGCCAGGTCTCCGCGCGCGTGCACACCCAGGTGCCGAGCCCGGCGCCTTCCGGCAGCGGCTGCCGGGCGTACCGCCAGGCGTTCACGGAGCGCACCCCGTGCGCCCGTACCGCCGTCAACTGGCAGGCGGTCCGCGCCCAGTCTCTTTGCGCCTCCGGCCCCGTCGCGTCCACGGGTGCGGCGGGCGGCCCCCAGAGCAGCCGGGCGGGCGCCGGCTCGCCCAGGTCGGTGAGGATCCTGACCCCTTCGCGGTCCCGTACCTGAAGGGTGTTCCAGCGGGTGCAGCCGCCGGTCTGTGCGGGGCTCGGCAGGGGAGCGGTCACCCCGTCGGCGTCCCGCGCGAGCGGCCAGGGGGCCTTCGCGGGCGCGAGGAGGTCCCGTACGGCCGTCTCCCGGACCCAGGGGGCCGTCAGATAGCGGACGTTGCCCGCCGTGCGGGAGACGACGAGCGCGGCCGCGTCGGCGGTGTCGGCCGCGTCGGTGCGGGCGAAGTCGAGGGCGGCGCCCGCCGTCCCCTCGACCGGCTCCGCGTACCGCACGGCCCGCAGCCCGTCGTGGAAGAGCACGACCCGCATGGCGTCGACGCGGCCCGCGAACAGCAGCTGCGGCGGCCCCATCGGCGGCCCGACGGGAGTCCCGGGCGTGGCGGACGACCGTACGGAGTCACCGGGCCGGGCCCACACGGCGAGCGCCCGCCGCAGCAGCGCGCCGTCGCCGGTCAGCCCGCCGCGCGCGGGCCACACGGAGAAGTCCTGCCGGCTCGCGCCGGGCCACACCGCCGGATCCACCCGCTTGACGGCACCGGGGTCGAGGGCGGCCTCGGCGGCGGGGTTACGGGCGTACGAGGGCGCAGCAGCACCGTTTCTGCCCCAGCCGTCACCGGGCAGTCCGAGCAGCGTCCCGCACACGACGAGCGCCACGACGGCGACGAACGCGGCCCGCGCGTGCTGCCGTCGCCGCATCAGATCGGTCGGCCGCGCCTGCAGGGCACACGGATCGAACTCGTCGGACTCCAGCAGGGCGGCGCCACTGAGACGACGGGGGAGACCGGGCCCTCCGGCACCCGTCGGTCCTCCGGGTGCGACGGTCCCGGCGGTGCCGCCGTGAGCGGCCGGCCCGGCGGCTTCGCCTGTGCCGTATGCGCGTCCGCCGGAGTCACCCGCGCGGCCGTCCCGGCCCGCGGCGCCACCGCCGGCGGCACGGCCACCG
>NZ_MWIG01001030.1:0-577 GCF_002156145.1 Streptomyces sp. NRRL B-24572
CGGGAGCCCCGCGGTGGCCCAGTAGTCGGCGAGCGTGTCGCGGAACGGCTCCAGGGGCACGTAGAGCCGGCGGCAGCGGCGGGCGACCGCCGGGGTGCCGCAGAGCGCGCAGCGCGCCGAGATCAGGTCGCCGCCGTCGTTCGGCCGGGCGCACTCGTGGCACATCCCGCCGTCGCTGGCCGCGCCGCAGTGCGGGCAGGTGCCGGTCGCGTGCGCCCCGTACAGCCAGCGGTCGCACGGCTCGCAGTACGGGAGCAGCCGGGTCCGGGGGGCGATGACGCCCTGCGCGTACAGCTTCGCGAAGAGGTCCTGCACCCAGCGGCCGTACCCCTTGTCGCGGCGCGGACGCACGATGTGGTCGAACTCCACGCCCGAACGCAGCCAGTCGGCGGTGATCGCGGCCCGGTACCCCTCCGCGACCTCCTCGGGCTTGCGGTGGTGCCGCAGCGCCCGGAGCTCGACGGAGCTGGCGTGATCGGCGGTGCCGGTGGTGAACCGGACCGCCTCGCCGTCCGCGCGCAGGAAGCGGGTGAGGACGTCGGCGGCGACGTACGGCCCGGCGAGGTGGCCGATGTGG
>NZ_MWIG01001031.1:0-1129 GCF_002156145.1 Streptomyces sp. NRRL B-24572
CGCCGGGGCAAGGGGGTCCCCTGCTCGGGCGAAGCCGAGAGCTCGGGGGAGGGAGACCGGTGTGCGTCCTGACCACCTGGCCGGACGCCGCCTTGAACTAGCAGTCGCCTCGTGGCACCTGTACGGCTCGGATCCGGCCGGGTCCGGTGTGAGACCCGGTCCGGAGACCTCCGCCTGTCCAGCAGGTGATCAACACACCGGCCACGGCGAGAACCATGTGGGGCTCCCGCCGAAACCGCCGCCGTCTGCGGCGACGCGACATCAAGCACACGATCCCTGAACCGAAGGATCAACGCGCCGACCGCCGACCGTCCGCCGCCGGCTCAAGCCGTGAACCACCGGGACCGGCCTCTCAGAATCCCGGGACGGGGATGAAGCCCGGCCACCACGGGGGCACGCCGCCGGGGCACGGAGGAGTGGCAGCGCCCTCCCAGAAGATCGAGATGACACACCAGACGACACCGAGGAGCGCCACCCCGAGGGCGAAGGCACGGAGAAGGGGACGGTTCCCGAGAAGGGCGCCCACCCCGACCCAGACCAGCAGCAGGACCGTCCAGAGGCCCGGGATGAACAGCCAGAACAGGAAACCGCTGTTGGCCGCGTTGTTCACTCCCACGTCACAGGCGGTCCACGACCTGCCCAGAAGCACGGCGGCGGATACCGCGAGAAGCAGCGCCACCACCGTCCCGAGGCCCCCGTGCAGCCGTCGACTCCCCACAGGCCCCCGTTCGCCGTCCGCTGCGGGAAGCACCGGATCCGCACCGCTCATGACTGCCGCATCCCCCGGCACTGACCGACAGGATCCGGACACCCCTGGATCCTAGTGATCACATGATCCGCCGGACAGCGCCTGGGGGGGGGAGGGCTCCGGGAGCCGTTTGTGAACGGGAGTCGGCGGGTTCGTTGCCGGACAGCCGCCGCCTCTTCCCCTTTCTTTCGATTCGGCATATGGCGGTCCGTAAGCCCCCGCCTCCTTCGGACCGGTCGAACCCCCGGGAAAGGTCTCCATGCCCCGCCCCCTGCGCACCCTCGTCCCCGCCGCGACGGCCACCGTCGCCCTCTGCGCGCTGCTCGCCCCGACGGCCGCCACGACCGCACGGGCAGGGTCCTGGCGGCCCTGCCGCTCCCG
>NZ_MWIG01001032.1:0-1460 GCF_002156145.1 Streptomyces sp. NRRL B-24572
CCGGCGCGCCGGTGCTCCTGCTGTACTCCTCGACGGCCGACTTCCTCACCGCGTACGTCGGCTGCCTGTACGCGGGAGCCCTGGCCGTGCCCGCCCCGCTGCCCGGCGGCGGACACCGGGCCGGCCGGACCGACCGGGTGGCCTCCGTCCTGCGGGACACCGGGGCCCGGCTCGTCCTCACGGAGTCGGCGAACGCGCCGGAGGTCTCCCGCTGGCTCGCCGACGCCCTCGTCGACGGCGTCGCCTGCCTGGCGACGGACCTGCCCGGTCTCGGCGACCCGGACGCGTGGCGGCCGGTGCGGACCCGGCCCGACGACCTGGCGTTCCTCCAGTACACCTCGGGTTCGGTGGCGGACCCGCGCGGGGTCATGGTCTCCCACCGCAACCTGATGGCGAATCAGGAACTGCTGGGGCGGGTGCTCCGCACCACGCGGGAGGACCGGTTCGGCGGCTGGCTCCCGCACTTCCACGACATGGGTTTCATCGCACACCTCCTGCACCCGCTCTGGTTGGGCAGCCACTCCGTGCAGATGTCCCCGGTGTCCTTCGTCAAGCGACCGCTGCGCTGGCTGCGTGCCGTCCAGGAGTACGGCGTGACCGTCGGCGGCGGCCCCAACTTCTGCTACGACCTGTGCACCACCCGGATCACCGACGACGAGATCGCCGGACTCGACCTCTCCCGCTGGAGGCTCGCGCTCAACGGCGCCGAACCGGTGCGCCCCGCGACCCTGGAGGCGTTCGCGCGGCGGTTCGCCCCGGCCGGGCTGCGGCCCGAGGCGCTCTACCCCTGCTACGGCCTGGCCGAAGCCACCCTCCTCGTCTCCGCCGGCACCCCCGGTGCCCCGCACACGACCACCACCGCCGACCCGGCGGCCCTGGAGCACGGCCTGCTCGCGCCGCCGCCGCGGACGTCCGCCGAGGGCAGGGCGCTCGCCGGCTGCGGCCCCGCCACCGGGTACGACCTGCGGATCGTCGACCCGGAGAGCGGGCGGGAGCTGCCGCCGGGGGCCGTCGGCGAGATCTGGCTGCGCGGCGACAGCGTCGCCCAGGGCTACTGGCGCCGTCCCGCCGAGACCGAGGAGACCTTCCGGGCCACCCTGGACGACGGCGAGACCGGCTTCCTGCGGACCGGGGACCTGGGCGCGACCGAGGACGGGCACCTGTACGTGACCGGCCGGCTGAAGGAACTGATCATCCTCAACGGCCGCAACCTCTACCCGCAGGACGTCGAGTACGCCGTGCGCGGCCTCGCCCCCGCCCTGAACTCCGGTGTCGGCGCCGCCTTCTCGGTCGACGCCGGCGGACGCGAACAACTGGTCCTCGTGCAGGAGCTGAAGGACACGGACGGGGACCGCGACGACGAGACGGGCCGGCGCGCCCTGGTCCGCCGGATCCAGGAGACGGTCGGGGCCGAGTTCAACGTGCCGCTCGCCAACGTCCTGCTCGTGCCGGCCGGCACG
>NZ_MWIG01001033.1:0-2115 GCF_002156145.1 Streptomyces sp. NRRL B-24572
GCCCTGGGCGAGGCGGCGGCGCCAGTACCCGGTGAAGTGCACCGAGCGCCGGTCGACACCCCGCTCCTCCACCAGGTGCCGCCGCCTCGCCCAGGGCGACGCGCCGACCCCGGAGGACCTGGCCGAGGCCCGCGAGCGCCTGTCGCTCGGCTAGGGCCTGTCCGGCCCTGATCCGCCGGACAGGCCCTGGTTCCGGATGAGGGCGGCGGCCGTCCTGAGCGAGAGACCCGCTCCCTCCTCGTACCGGCGGGCGTACGTCTCCGGGGGCAGGGCCGCGCGGAGCACCGCCTCGGCGCGGGCCCGGATCGCGGCCTCGGTCTGCGGGGTGAAGGGCCGGAAGCCGCCGCCCGAGTCGGAGCCGGCGTGGGCGTCGTACGCGCCGAGCAGCCGGGCCCCCGTCTCGGCGTCACCCGGTGCGCCGCGTCCGCCGCGGGCCCAGGCGGCGGTGCCGAACTGGGCGACGACGAGGTGCGGGGCGACGAGGTGGGCGAGGGTCTCCACGTCCACGACGGCCCGGTCGAGGCGTTCGAGGGCCCGGTCGTAGACGCCGTCGAGGCAGTCGAGCCACGCCCACGTCCCGCCGACGAGACCCCAGAAGAGGGCCGGGGTGACCTCCCCGAACTCCCCCTCCAGGAGGGAGAGCTGCGCGCGGGCGAGGCCGGTGCGCCCGGTGTGGCCGTAGTGCTGGGCGAGCAGCAGCCGGCCCGTCCCGGCGGGCTCCGCGCCCCACTGCCCGGCCTCGTCGGCGGCCTCGGCCAGGAGCCGTTCGGCCGCCGCGTCCCCCTCCGGGCTGAGCCGGAGCCGTACGGCCGCGAGACGGGCCGTGAAGACGGGCACCTGGGAACGCGCGCCGACGCGGGCGGCGGCGTCGGTGGCCCGCTCGAAGTCGGCGGCGGCCTCGGCGAGCCGGCCCTCCCGCTCGTACGCCTCGCCGCGGGCGGCGAGGGACTCCGCGATCCCCCAGGAGTCCCCGGCGGCCTCGAAGAGGGCGAGCGCCTCGGCGGCGTCGGCTCCGAGGCCGGCGAGCTTGGCCCGCATGAGGAGCGCGAAGCCCAGGTCCCAGCCGGTGCCGTGGGCGCGGCAGGCGTCGACGATCAGAATCAGGGTCTCGTCGAGGCCGGCGAGCTCCCCGGTCATGAGCCGGGCGAAGTACCACATCGTGCCCGGCTGGCGGCAGGTCTGCGGGAGGCCGGGGCGGTACGCGGTGACCAGGGCGGCGAGCCGGGCGCGGGGCTCGGACCGTTCGAGGTCCATGCCCTCGACGCCCTCGGTCGCCAGGGCGTACAGCCGACCGCCGCGCCGGGCCTCCCACAGCCGCTCTCCGGTCCACGGCGGCGGCACGTCCACACACCGTCCGTCCAGCGGCTCGGCGGGGCGGACGGGCTCCCGGAACGGGTCGGGGCCGAGACGGCCGGCCTCGACGGCCCAGGTGCGGGCGTCGACCTGGTGGTTGCGGAGCTGCCAGAACCAGCTGAGCGTGTGGACGAGACAGAGCACCTCCTGCTCGTCGCCGAGCGCCACGGCCGTCCGGAGCGCGCCGCGCAGGTTGTCGTGCTCCCGCTCGAAGCGGGCGATGGCGGCGACCTGGCCCGGGCCGCGCAGCTCCGGGTCGGTACGGCGGGCGAGCTCCCGGTAGTACGTGAGGTGCCGCCGCTCGACGGCCGCCCGCTCCCCGGCCTCGTCCAGCCGCTCCCCCGCGTACTCGGCCACGGTCTCCAGGAGCCGGAAGCGCATCCCGCGGTCGTCCGGGGCGGCCACGACGAGCGACTTGTCGACGAGGGCGCCGAGGACGTCAAGGACGTCGGTAGGCGGGACGTCGGTAAGCGGGACGTCGGTAAGCGGGACGTCGGTAGGCGGGACGTCGGACACGCTCGCGCACACCGCCTCCGCCGCCCTCAGGTCGCACCCGCCCGTGAACACCGCGAGCCGCCGCAGCACCGCCCGTTCGGCCTCGTCGAGGAGCTCCCAGGACCAGTCCACCACCGCCCGCAGGGTCTGCTGGCGCGGCAGCACGGTCCGCGCGCCCGAGGTCAGCAGCCGGAAGCGGTCGTCGAGCCGGTCCGCGATCTGCCGTACCGACAGCATCCGCAGCCGCGCCGCCGCCAGTTCGATCGC
>NZ_MWIG01001034.1:0-3928 GCF_002156145.1 Streptomyces sp. NRRL B-24572
CCGCGCAAGCGCGGGAGAGCCCCAGGCCCTGCTCATCGGCGGCGAGGCGGGCGTCGGCAAGACCCGGCTCATCGAGGAGTTCCTCGACACGGCCCACGAGCAGGACGCCGTCGTCGCGCTCGGCGGCTGCGTCGAACTCGGCGCCGACGGCCTGCCCTTCGCGCCCTTCTCCGCCGCTCTGCGCGCGCTCCGCCGCCGCCTCCCCGACGAACTCACCGCCGCTGCCGACGGCCACGAGGGCGAACTCGCCCGCCTGCTGCCCGAACTGGGCGACCCCGGCAGCCACGAGCCCGCCGACGAGGACTCCACCGCCCGCCTCTTCGAACTGACCGTACGGCTCCTGGAGCGGCTCGCCGCCGACCGTACGATCGTGCTCGTCCTGGAGGACCTGCACTGGGCCGACGCCTCCACCCGGCACCTGTTCACCTACCTCCTGCGCACCCTGCGCCGCGGCCGGATCGTGGTCGTCGCCAGCTACCGCGCCGACGACATCCACCGCCGCCACCCGCTGCGCCCCCTCCTCGCCGAACTCGACCGGCTCCGCACCATCCGCCGCATCGAACTCTCCCGCTTCACCCGCACCGAGGTGCACCGCCAGCTCACCGGCATCCTCGCCGCCGAACCCGACCCCGGACTCGTCGACGAGGTCTTCGAACGCTCCGACGGCAACGCCTTCTTCGTCGAGGAACTCGTCGTCTCCCACGAGGCCGGCTGCGCGGTCGGCCAGCTCAGCGACTCCCTGCGCGACCTGCTCCTGGTCGAGACGCTCCCCGAGGCCGCCCAGCGGGTCGCCAGGATCGTCGCCGAAGGCGGCTCCACCGTCGAGTACGGGCTGCTCGCCGCCGTCTCCCAGCTCCCCGAGGACGAGCTCATCGAGGCCCTGCGGGCCTGCGTCGGCAAGAACATCCTGCTCGCCGTCCCCGACGGCGAGGGCTACCGCTTTCGCCACTCCCTCGTCCGCGAGGCCGTCAGCGACGACCTGCTGCCCGGCGAACGCTCCCGCCTCAACCGGCGCTACGCCGAGGCCCTGGAGGCCGACCCCGGGCTCGTCCGCCCCCACGAGCGGGCCACCCGCCTCGCCACGTACTGGTACCACGCGCACGACCCGGAGAAGGCCCTCCCCACCGTGCTCCGGGCCTCCGTCGAGACCCGCAAGCGCCACGCCTACGCCGAGCAGCTCAGCCTCCTCGAACGGGCCATGGAGCTGTGGGACAAGGTGCCCGGCGGGGTACGGGACTCCCTGCGGCCCATCGACCACGCCGACGCCTACCCCGCCTGCGGCTGCGAGCCCGAGACCTCGCTGCGCTACCTCGACCTGCTCGCCGAGGCCGCCGTCGCCGCCCGGCTCGCCGGAGAGCGCGAGCGGGCCGCGAAGATCTGCCGCACGGCGCTCCGGATCCTCGACTTCGAGGAGAACGACCCGCTGCGCGCCGCCTGGTTCTGGACCGAGATGGCCAGGCTCCAGTCCAACCTCGGCAAGGGCGACGGCTGGCCGGAGATCGCCCGCGCCCAGGAACTCGTCAAGGGCCTCCCGCCGTCCGCCGTCCACGCCACCGTCCTGGTCGGCGCGGCCGGCTGGGGCATGCTCCGCAACCCCGGCCCCGAGGCGCTCGCCGCCGCCGAACGCGCCGTCGAGTACGCCCGGTTCGTCAAGGCCGAGCCGATCGAGCTGAACGCCCGGATCACCCTCGGCACCATCATGGTGTCGGCCGGGGACACCGAGGGCGGGCTCGCCACGATCCACGAGGCACGCGAACGGACCATCGCCCTCGGCCAGTACCACGAGGCCGCCCGCGCCCATGTGAACCTCTCCTCCTCCATGGAGGCGATCGGCCGCTCCCGCGAGGCCGTGGAGATCGCCATCACCGGCATCGAACTGGCCCGCTCCCGCGGCCTCGTCGACAGCGCCGGCTGGATCCGCGCCAACCTCGCCGAGTCGCTCCTCGCGCTCGGCGAGTGGGACCGGAGCAAGGAGGAGGCCGAGCTGCTGCTCCGCTCCGGGGCGAGCAGCACCAAGCCGGGCGGCACGGCCCTGCTCCAGCTCGCCCACCTCGCCACCGCCCGCGGCGAGTCGGCCAGGGCCGCCGAGCACCTCGCCGAGGCCCGTACGCGCTACGGCACCCGCGACCCGATCCCGCAGTACACCCTGCCCACGGCCCAGGCCGAGATCGCCGTCGCAGCCGCCGAGGGCCGCCTCGCGGACGTACGGGAACAGCTCGCCGCCACCGCGGAGACCGGCTTCCCGCCCGGCACCCACCGCTACGGCTGGCCCCTCGTGCTCACCGCGATCACCGCCGAGGCCGACAGCCGCGGACTGCCCGCCGCCGACGAGGGCCGCGCCGGGGCAATCGCCCTGGTCCGCCGCTGCGTCCGCGGCCTCGCCACCCCGGCCCCGGTCTGGGAGGCCTACTCCCGGCAGGTCTCCGAGGAGCTCGCCCGCGCCGAGGGCCGCGAGACCGCCGCCCGCTGGGCCGAGGTCGTCGCCGCCTGGGAGCCGCTGGAACGCCCGTACCAGCTGGCCCGTGCCCGCCACCGGCTCGCCGACGCCCTGCTCGTCGAGGGGGGCCGCCGCGAGGAGGCCGCGGACCTGCTCCGCGAGGCCCACGCCACCGCCGTCCGCCTCGGCGCCCGCCCGCTCCGCGAGGACGTGGAACTCCTCGCCGCCCGCGCCCGCCTCTCCCTCGCCCCGGAGAAGCAGGCCCCGGCGCCGGCCGAGCCCGGGGAGGACGGCTTCGGCCTGACGCCCCGGGAGCAGGACGTGCTGCGCCTGGTCGCGGCCGGCCGCACCAACCGTCAGATCGCCGAGGAGCTGTTCATCTCGCCGAAGACGGCCAGCGTCCACGTCTCCAACATCCTCGCCAAGCTCGGCGTCGCGGGGCGCGGCGAGGCCGCCGCCCTGGCCCACCGCCTCCACCTCCTCGACACGCCCCTCTGACCCCTCACCGCACCTCAAGGCGGAGGATCCGGTCGTCCCCGGGGCCGGGCGTGCCCCGGGTGTCGGTCTCGCTGGTCACCAGCCAGAGCCGGCCGCCGCCCGCCGCGAGGACCGTGCGCAGGCGCCCGTACTCGCCCGTCAGGAACGCCTCGGGCTCCCCGGACCGTTTCGCGCCGGAGACGGGGACGCGCCACAGCCGCTCGCCCCTGAGCGCGGCCATCCAGATCGCGCCCCGCGCGTACGCGATGCCGCTCGGGGAGGCCTCCGAGGTCGGCCACTGGGCCACCGGGTCCGTGAACCCGGCCCGCCCGGCCCGGCCCTCGACCTCCGGCCAGCCGTAGTTCCGCCCCGGCTCGACGAGGTTCAGCTCGTCCCAGGTGTTCTGCCCGAACTCGGCCGCCCACAGCCGGCCCTCCGGGTCCCAGGCGAGCCCCTGCACATTGCGGTGTCCGTACGAATAGACCACCGAGCCCGGGAAGGGATTGCCCGGCGCCGGCCGGCCCTCCGGCGTCATCCGCAGGATCTTCCCGCCGAGCGAGGCCCGGTCCTGGGCCAGACCGGTCCGGCCCGTCTCGCCCGTCCCCGCGTACAGCATCCCGTCCGGCCCGAACGCGATCCGTCCGCCGTCGTGCACCAGCCCCTTCGGGATGCCGGTGAGCACCGGCTCCGGCGGGCCGAGCCGGTCGCCCCGCCCGCCGCCGTACCGCATGCGCACGATGCGGTTGTCCGAGGCGGTCGTCAGGTACGCGTACACCCGGCCGTCCCGGACCGCGAGCCCCAGGAGTCCGCCCTCACCGCCGGGGACCACCCCCGGCACCTCGCCGAGGAGGGTCTTCGCGCCGGTCCGCCCGTCGACCCGGGTGACGGTCCGCTCGTCCCGCGAGGAGACGAGCAGATCGCCGCCGGGCAGCTCGGCGAGCCCCCAGGGCGACTTCAGGTCCTCGGTGAGCGTGCCCACCACCGCCACGCGCCCGGCGGTGGTGGGCACGCTCA
>NZ_MWIG01001035.1:0-3558 GCF_002156145.1 Streptomyces sp. NRRL B-24572
GCGGACACCCACCCACCCCGGCCGTACGCGCAGCGACGCCCGACGGCATCGGCCGACGACGGCGTTCGCGCCGGACGCGCTTGAGAGACCGCCGGACGTGCTCGAGAGACCGGTGACGCAGCTCACGTGAGTCGCGAGTGCACGTTCCGGTCGTCCCGCTCGTCTAGAGGGGTGTCAGGTGCCCTGGTGTCGGGGAGACGCACAGGATCCGAAGCCCGCGTGAGAGGAGCCGGTCTTGTCCGCCGTCATCGAGCAGGCCGTGCAGGCCCGTCTGGTCGCGTCCGCGCCCCGGATGGAGACCGTCCCCGCCACCCTGCGGTACGACCGCGAGGATCCGTACGCCGTGAGCATGGCCTTCCCGCCGCCGGCNNTCGCGCGCGAGCTGCTCGTCCAGGGGGTCGAGCGCCCGGCCGGGGTCGGGGACGTGCGCCTGCGTCCGTACGGGTACGACCGCACGGTGGTCGAGTTCCACGCCCCGGAGGGGGTGGCCATGGTCCACGTCCGGACCTCCGAGCTGCGCCGCTTCCTGGAGCGCTCGCAGCACCTGGTGCCGGCGGGGCGCGAGCATCAGTACCTGGACTGGGACCAGGGCCTGGCGGAGCTGCTCCGTGACCGCCCGTAGGCCGCCCGTGGACCGCCCGTAGGGGAATCCGCGTCAAATCGTTTGCCGCCCCTCCGGACCGGGGCGTACGGTCGGTCCTGACCTTGTCGTCACCCGATCGGAGAAGGACGTTGCTCGTCTGAGGTTGCGAGACACCGAGCCGCGCGTGCCCCCTGTGCCGCGTGTGCCGTTCTCGACCTCGGCGTACGAGCCGTTCTCCACACTGCCCGCGCCCCGGTGTCTCCCGCGTTGCTCCTTTTTCCACGCTTACGCGACCCGGAGGCCTGCATGGCGCATCACCACCCCACTTTCATCACCTGTTCCTCCCTCTCCTTCTCCTGGCCGGACGGCACCGAGGTCTTCGACGGCTTCCGGCTCTCCGTCGGCCCCGGCCGCACCGGCCTCGTCGGGCTCAACGGCTCCGGCAAGTCCACGCTCCTGAAGCTGGTGGCGGGCGAACTGACCCCGCAGGACGGCACGGTCCGGGTCACCGGCGAGCTCGGATACCTTCCGCAGAACCTGGTCCTGGACACCGCACGACGGGTGGACGAGATCCTCGGCATCGCCGCGAAGCGGGCCGCCCTGCACGCCATCGAGGCGGGCGACCCCGCGGAGGAGCACTTCACCGCGATCGGCGACGACTGGGACGTGGAGGAGCGGGCCCGGGCCGTCCTCGACCAGCTCGGGCTCGACCACGTCGGCCTGGACCGGACCGTCGGCGAGATCTCCGGCGGCGAGTCCGTGCTGCTGCGCCTCGCCGCGCTGCTGCTCGCCCGACCTGACGTACTCCTGCTCGACGAGCCCACCAACAACCTCGACCTGCACGCCCGCGCCCGCCTCTACGAGGCGGTGGAGAAGTTCTCCGGGGTCCTGGTCGTGGTCAGCCACGACCGTGAACTCCTGGAGCGGGTCGACCAGATCGCCGACCTGCGCGACGGCGAGGTCGACTGGTACGGCGGCAACTGGTCCGCGTACGAGACGGCGCTCGCCGCCGAACAGGAGGCGGCGGAGCGGATGGTGCGGGTCGCCGAGGCCGACGTGCAGCGACAGAAGCGCGAACTGTCCGAGTCCCAGATGAAGTCGGCCCGTCGCAGGCGGTACGGGCAGAAGAGCTTCGAGAACAAGGTCGCGTCGAAGCTCGTGGCCAACAGCAACAAGCGGGCCGCGCAGGTCACGGCCGGCAAGCAGAAGGCGCTGCACGCGGAGCGCCTCTCGGAGGCGCGGGAGCGGCTCGACGCGGCGGTGGAGGCGGTACGGGACGACGACGAGATCCGCGTCGAGCTGCCCCGCACCTCGGTGCCGCCGGGCCGCGAGGTGCTCCACCTTCGGGAGCTCGAACTGCGGTACGGGGCCCGGGTCGACGGCGAGTTCGACCTGCGGGGCCCGGAGCGGATCGCCCTGGTCGGCCGGAACGGCGCCGGGAAGACGACACTGCTCCGGACGATCGCCGGGGAGCTGGAGCCGCTGTCGGGCGAGGTCGAGAGGAAGGTGCCGCTTCGCTTCCTGCCGCAGCGGCTCGACGTGCTCGACGACGAGCTGAGCGTGGTGGACAACGTGGCCCGTTTCGCGCCCGCGGCGACGCCGAACACGATCAGGGCCCGGCTCGCCCGGTTCCTCTTCCGGGGGGCGCGGGCGGATCAGCCCGTCGGCACCCTGTCGGGCGGGGAACGGTTCCGGGCGACCCTGGCCGCACTGCTCCTCGCGGAACCGGCTCCACAGCTGCTGATGCTGGACGAGCCGACGAACAACCTGGACATGGCGTCGGTACGGAAGCTGACGGCGGCCCTCGACGCCTACGAGGGGGCGCTGATCGTGGCGAGCCACGACGTGGCGTTCCTGGAGTCGCTGGGGATCACGCGCTGGCTGCTGCTCGACGGTGAGCTGCGGCCGACGACGGCGGAGGAGGTCAGGGGGACGGCCCCGAACCCGGCCTGATCCGAAGGGCTGACGAGGGAGAAGGACCAGTGGTGGAGAAGGACCGGTGAGGGGGGGAGCAGTGGTGGAGGAGGACTAGTGGTGGAGTAACGCCCAGGACTTGGTGCCTCCGCCGGGGGTGAGGACGGGGGCGAGTCCCCAGTCCCCACCGTGCTCGTCGACCGCCGCGGCCAGCAGCCACATGCTGCGGCTGCGGCGGTCGCGGCATTCCTCGGCCGCATGGGGCGAGGAATGGGCCGGATGCTGGTCGTAGAGGACGATCCGCAGGGCCTCGAACTGCCAGCGGACGCGCAGGATCATCTCGCGGTCGGGGGTGAACCGGTAGGCGGCGGAGACGAGTTCGGAGGCGGCGAGGGCGGCGGTCTCGCAGAGGTGGGAGAGGCCGTGGCCGGTGAGGAGCGAGCGGACCGCCTCGCGCGCGAGTTTCGCGCAGTAGGCGCCGCCCGGGAGCAGCATCGAGTAGCTGAGGTTCTCCGTGGCGGGAGGTACGGGCCCGGCCGCGGCGGCGGTCGGGAGGCAACGCAGTGCGCCCTTCATCGGTTTGCTCACATTTCCTGGTGCATGGGGGGTACGCGCACACGGGAACGGTAGCCCCGTGTGAGACTTGCACTACCGACCGTAGCGTACGACCGGAGCACGGTGCTACTACTTCCGGGTAGACGTGCCATTCCGGCCAAAACGACGGCTCACCGGGAGCCGTGGCGTCACCGAGTGAAAGGGAGGCGGAGCGTGCCACCCAGGAGCAGCCCGACCGCACGACAGCAGCGCCTCGGGAGCGAACTGCGCAGACTGCGCGAACAGTCGGGGATGTCGGCCCAGCAGGCCGCCGCCCTCCTGGGCGTCGACCGCACCCGCATCCCGAACATCGAGTCGGGCCGCTTCGGGATCAGCGCCGAACGCGTCCGCACCCTCGCCTTCAACTACGGCTGCCCGGACACCGGACTCGTCGACCTGCTCGCCGGCATGGCCCACGAGCGGGACCGGGGCTGGTGGGAGGAGCACCGCGGGCTGCTGCCGCCCGC
>NZ_MWIG01001036.1:0-457 GCF_002156145.1 Streptomyces sp. NRRL B-24572
TGGCGGCGATCCCGGCGACGATCCGAAACCACACGGGGTTGCTGGTGCTCGCGGCGGTCCAGCCGTGACAGACAAGACCGAGACCCATCCAGGATGGTGTCTTCGTGAAGTCGTGCCATGCCTTGCACGATGACATGCGTCAGTTCCCTCGCGGCCGTTGGGGGATCACCGGCGTGTGCGGAGTCGTCGGTGGATCAGGAGAGCGGAGGCCACCAGGGCGGCGGGACTCCACAGCGTGAGGAGGGGGCCGAGGCTTGCCTCCCGCCGGTCCAGGACGAGCATCAGCACGAAGGCCCAGACGCTCAGCCCGCCCACCGTCCAGCCGCTTCTCGTGAGCGTGGCCGGCTTTCGCCGCCATGCCGCGGCCTCTTGGTTCCGGAGCGCCCAATGTGCGGCACAGGCGACGAATCCTCCGTTCAGGACCAGGAGGATGCCGAATCCTGCGGCGAACAGCGCA
>NZ_MWIG01001036.1:532-842 GCF_002156145.1 Streptomyces sp. NRRL B-24572
GAGCGCGGCCCCGATCCGCAGCCGTCGAGTGTCGTACGGTCTGCCGTGCCGCGACGCCCGCGTCACGGTCTGCCCGCCAGGTCGTCCAGTTTCCCGAAGACCAAGGTCACGGCGCCACCGCCGCCGCCCGAGGACCGAGGTCACCAGAAGCGAGTACGAGGCGCTGAGCAAGCAGGGCCAGCGGATCATGTTCGCGATCTACGTGCTCCTCGCCGGCGGCGGTGGCGCCGTGACCTTGGTCTTCGGGAAACTGGACGACCTGGCGGGCAGACCGTGACGCGGGCGTCGCGGCACGGCAGACCGTACGACA
>NZ_MWIG01001037.1:0-1294 GCF_002156145.1 Streptomyces sp. NRRL B-24572
CGGCTACCCGCAGCAGCCCGGCGCGCCCGGCGGTGTCCCGCCGCAGGCGCAGGCCCCCGGCGGCTACGGCTACCCGCACCCCGGAGCCGTACCCCCGCAGGCGGCGCAGGCCCCGCAGCCTCCGTACGACGGTCAGCCGGCCGTGGATCCGCGGACCGGTGCCGCCTGGCCCTCGCCGGTGACGCACGACCAGCGGGAGCGGTCCGTGCCGGGCGCCCCGCTCGGGTACAACGCGGCCGTCGAGCTCTCCTCCGACCGGCTCCTGCGCAACAACAAGCAGAAGCCCAAGTCCAGCCGGAACCCCGGTGCCGCCAACCGCTTCAAGCTCGGCGGCAAGAAGGAGGAGGCGGAGCGGCAGCGGAAGCTGGACCTGATCCGTACGCCGGTCCTCTCCTGCTACCGGATCGCGGTCATCTCGCTCAAGGGCGGCGTCGGCAAGACCACGACGACCACCGCGCTCGGCGCGACCCTCGCCACCGAACGGCAGGACAAGATCCTGGCGATCGACGCCAACCCGGACGCCGGCACGCTCGGCCGCCGGGTGCGGCGCGAGACCGGGGCGACCATCCGCGACCTGGTGCAGGCGATCCCGTACCTGAACTCGTACATGGACATCCGCCGGTTCACCTCGCAGGCGCCGTCCGGCCTGGAGATCCTCGCCAACGACGTGGACCCGGCCGTCTCGACGACCTTCAACGACGAGGACTACCGGCGTGCGATCGACGTCCTCGGCAAGCAGTACCCGATCATCCTCACCGACTCGGGCACGGGTCTGCTGTACAGCGCCATGCGCGGGGTCCTCGACCTCGCCGACCAGCTGATCATCATCTCCACGCCCTCCGTGGACGGCGCCTCCAGCGCCTCGACGACCCTCGACTGGCTGTCGGCCCACGGCTACGCGGACCTGGTGCAGCGGTCCATCACGGTCATCTCGGGTGTCCGCGAGACCGGCAAGATGATCAAGGTCGAGGACATCGTGCAGCACTTCCAGACCCGCTGCCGCGGTGTCGTGGTCGTGCCCTTCGACGAGCACCTGGCGGCCGGTGCCGAGGTCGACCTCGACATGATGCGGCCGAAGACCCGGGAGGCGTACTTCCACCTCTCGGCGATGGTGGCCGAGGACTTCGTACGGGCGCAGCAGGCGCAGGGGCTGTGGACCGGTGACGGCCAGGGCGCGATGCCTCCGCACACGGCCCCGCCGATGCCCGGTCAGCCGATGCCCGGACAGCAGGTTCCGGGGCAGTTCGCGCCCGGTCAGCCGATGCCGGGTCAGGTGCCCGGACAGCCGATGCCC
>NZ_MWIG01001038.1:0-1815 GCF_002156145.1 Streptomyces sp. NRRL B-24572
GCACCGCTCCGCCGCCCACGCCCCGCTCGTCCAGGTGATGCTGCAGGTGCACGCGGCGCCCACCGGGACCGGCGCCCCGTCCGTCCTCGACGGCGAACCGGTCGCGTTCAGCGCGGTGGGCGCCAAGTCCGACCTCACCTTCGCGCTGACCGAGCTGGTCGACGCCGACGGCGGACCGGCCGGCCTGCGGGGCGCCCTGGAGTACGCCACCGCGCTCTACGGCGCGGACACCGCCGCCCTCCTGGCCCGGCGGCTGACCGAGACCCTCGACGCGTTCGCCGCCGACCCCGGCACCGCGCTCTCCGGCCCGTCGTACGGCCCGGCGGCCCCCGCCGACAAGGTCGTGGTCCTGGACGAGCGGGGACGCCCCGCGCCGGTACGGGTACCCGGCGAGGTCCACGAGCGGACCCCGGGCGGCGGCCTGCGCGCCACCGGCCGGCGGGCCTTCGCCGAGGCCGACGGGTCCCTGCGGCCCGTGGCCGTGCTCACCGTGGGCGGCTACCCGGTCGAACCGGGCCGTGTCGAGGACGTGCTCGGCCGGCACCCCGACGTGACGGGAGCGGCCGCGGCCGTCCGCGACGACCGCCTGTACGCGTACGTCACCCGCGTCCCCGGCGGCGCCGACGAGGCGACGCTGCGCGGCTGGGCCGCCGAGCGGCTGCCCGAGTACCTCGTCCCCGCCCGCGTCGTCCTGGTGCCCCGACTGCCCGCGCCCGGCGCTCACGCCGACGCGCCCGTCGAGGCGGTGACGGAGGTGGGCCCGGACGGCCGGGAGGAACGCCTCCTCGGGGTCTTCCGGGACGTCCTCGGCGGCCGCCCGATCGGCCGGGACGACAACTTCTTCAAGTCGGGCGGGCACTCCCTGCTCGCGGTCAGGCTCCTCAACAGGATCCGCGCCGAGTTCGGCCAGGACCTCACCCTGCGGGACGTCTTCCGCAACCCGACGGCGGCCTCCCTCGCCCGCCGCCTGGCCGAGCCCGACGCCGACCCGAACGCGCCCGCCGCGACGCCGGCCCGCCCGACCAAGGCCCCGGCACTGCGCCGCCGCACGGCGGCGGGGGCACGGCGGCCCGGCTGAGCATCTGGCACCGGAGAGCGCGCGGGCGGACTCGCCGGGGTGGCGCGGCGGTGCCTCGGAGGCGGCGGCCGGTACGGTAGGGCCGATCCGCTCCCGGACGCCGACGGCGGCGGCCGAGGGCGGTCGCTGCCGGGCCGCTGCACCGGCGGCGCGGGCTGCCGGCCCTCAGCAGGCTCGGTGCCTCAGGCTTCCGGCACGGGCGTGGCCTGGTGGTAGTACATCCGCCACCCGGACGCGTCGTCCAACTTCCGCCAGATCGAACTCCTCCGGGCACGCCTGCCGTCGAGCACCGTTTCGAACGTCAGGTGCACGATCCCCGGCGCCAACACGGTGCCGGTCATCTCGGTCGGCACGTACTGCGGACCCTCGTCGGCCGCACCCTGCATGACCGCCAGCGACGAGAGCATCGACTCGCGATCCCACCGACGCCCCGAGGCACCCACCTCCACGAACTCCGGGTCGAGGAGTCGATCCGACAACGCCCTGGACGACCGCACGGCCGGACTCAACAACTGCAGCTCTCGCTCGATGACCTCGGCCACGGCGCTGTCTCTGTCGTTCATCGGAGCATCTTGCCCCAGCTGACCTGGGCGTTCGCAAGCGAATTGAGGAGTCGGTCGCTTCAACCGGCCGCGCCAACCGCCGCTCCGACCGGACACCCGACCGGCCGCCCTCCGGCCCGCCACCGGCAGCTCCGGCCGTACGTCATCTGCCGATCGGAGCTGCCGGTGGCGGGC